>NZ_JAKKRH010000130.1:0-943 GCF_025654465.1 Shewanella sp. SM101 | reverse complement strand
GTCAGCAGGTGCCAACAGAGGCCATCTGCGCTGTCTTTCTCCTGACAACCCACATAAAACAGCGGCACWGACTGGCCCGTTTTATTCGCCGGAACCTTCACGGTAATGGGSGCAAAGCGGATATCRCAGTGCGCAACTCTGGCTTTGCGACCGCCTTTTTGTTGCACCTGTACCATCCGCTCACCGGCACTTTGCAGCGTCTCACTAAACGCATAGAGTTTGTGCTGGTCTTCTTCAATACAGCGGCTTTGCATCGAGCGCACAATAAACCGTTGTTGTGTRTCGGTTTTAAAGCGCAGGTATTCGATGATATCGGCTTCACGGTCACAAACCGAAATCACCTTCTGCATCTGTGGTCCCAAGCGAGTCGCCATCGCTGCTGAAGCCCGTTGCCATTTGTAACTTTCTTTCTGTTCATAATCACGTTTGGCACGTTGTTTTTTCTGGCCATAGGCYTCGCGGTCGCGTGYCCAGCGATGCTGCTCAATCAGTCCAACGACCTGCTGCGCCTTGGGTGCAAACAAKAAAACCGTGTGCGCTTCCAGCCCRCTGGAATGTTTRTGGGMYGTGGTRTGTCCAAGTTCTKCMRCGACACTTKGRTGGGTGAAYTCCAAYGACGTGGTGTCTTCCAGCGCCAGTAGGCARTCAAATGGTTCGCAGGCTTGCACTGTGGCAGCAAAACCTGCCTCAGCAATCGCTGCCGGACTGATATGCTCGTTACGGACAAAGCGATAAGCGGCTTCAATGTCTGCACTGGATGAAAGAGATTGCACGATAGATTGTCCTGTATGAGCTGCAAGTTGAGCCGCCAACTGTACAAGCCGTTTGGTCCTTCGTACATCCCCTAATTTTGCGCGCTGAAAAATGCTCTGTGCCCAGAGTGATGGTTCACTTAAAAACATGGCATGTGGTATCTGAAACAAAAGGTCAGGATCAGATCAGG
>NZ_JAKKRH010000129.1:0-1014 GCF_025654465.1 Shewanella sp. SM101 | reverse complement strand
AATGGCGAGTACTGATGGCGCTCTACAAGCCAAGGGCGCACAAAGGCAAAGAGGCACCAAATATGAAGTGGGCCTATCAGTCTCTGGCGAAATTAGGCGGCTTTAATGATAGCAAGCGCACGGGAATGGCTAGCTGGACCACGATTTGGGAAGGATGGGATGATCTTCAGGCTCAAGTAAAGGGCTATCGATTAGCCAAAGCCCTTTTTGAAGCCGGAAAAACGCTATGAGATCTGATCAAGAGACAGGTTTTAGAGTCATTCCAATATAAACGTTCTGACTCATTTGGCGTTAACCCACCATTATATTGATGGGGTCTTGTCTCACTGTAATATCCAGTGATGTAATTTGTGGTCTCTTTATCTGCTTCTGTAAAATTCCCAATTCCCATAACCACTTGCGGGTATCCACTCAGATTTCAAACTTCTAAAGAAACGCTCCATTGGTGCGTTATCCCAACAATTCCCGCGACGACTCATACTTTGCTCAATCTGAAGGCGCCATATTAATTGTCTGAATTTCAAGCTTGTGTAATGCGAACCTTGATCGCTGTGATATATCACATTCTCAGGCTTACCCCTTAACTCAAATGCCATTTTCAAAGCTTTACAGGTCAGCGCACTATCTGGTGATAATGACAAGGCCCATCCAATAGGCTTGCGGGAAAATAAGTCAAGAACAACGGCTAGATAGGCCCAACGATTACCGACCCAAACATATGTCACGTCGCCACACCACACTTGATCTGGTTGAGTTACTGCAAACTGTCGATTAAGCGTATTGGGGATTGCAACATGCTCTTGTGTCGCTTTCCGATAAGAATGCTTAGGCTGCTGACAGCTTAATAACCCAAGCTTTTTCATTAGATTACGGGCTCGATAACGACTGAGACCAATCCCTTTATTAGTCACTAATTGCGCTATCGTTCGCGCACCGGCAGAGCCATGACTAATATGATGTGCGGCCTTCACTTCACTGCATAAAATAGTAAAGTCTGCATCAATATGTTCTTTT
>NZ_JAKKRH010000128.1:0-1035 GCF_025654465.1 Shewanella sp. SM101 | reverse complement strand
TGGCAAGGTTGAATTAGGCTGATACTCAGCCAGTAAAGCGCGCTGTTTATAGTAAGTGGTGATAGAGACATTATGGTGTTGGCAAAATTCGATATTAGTGCCACTAAACGAGCCGCGTTGTTGAAGTAGCATCTGCCACTGAGTAGTTGTTCTGTATGTTTTCATCACCTGCTCCAAATTTATCATTGAGCAGGTATTTTTAGACAATCAGAACATCGATGCTAGGTGTACTTCGCTAGACGCATACCTTAAGCATGCTTGCGATGGCGGTACGAGAATGACCTTCAGTGAAATGGAGTAAGGCAAGATAGCGCATACGTTTGCGTGCACTTTTCTCCGATTTTACTAAGGCTGCGATGTGGGGATGATTCATATTTTGTATGATTAAAAACTGATGACCAATTAGATCACATAATTAATATAATTGGTATAAATACGGAGTATTTAGCCATGATTGAACGCGAAGAAGCTTGTCTTCGTAGCTGGGGAGTCCGCTTAGCGGCGGGTTGACATCGAGATAAGTTTTCGCGGAGCGTATAAACACCAAAGCCCTAGCGGTTTAGGCTAGGGCTTTGGTGTTTATTTGGATGCTTGGCGATGACCTACTCTCACATGGGGAGACCCCACACTACCATCGGCGCGTTTGCGTTTCACTTCTGAGTTCGGGATGGGATCAGGTGGTTCCACAAGGCTATTGTCACCAAGCAAATTCTGTTTATTACCGTGTCCATCTCTGGCTCACGCTAATAATAATTCGGAAAGCTGATTTGCTTTGTTTGAGTTCACACTTTATCAAGTGTCGATATTCTGTCTAAGGCTGCTTATAAAACCCATCTGGGTTGTATGGTTAAGCCTCTCGAGTCATTAGTACATGTTAGCTCAACGCCTCACAACGCTTACACACCATGCCTATCAACGTCCTAGTCTCGAACGGCTCTTTAGAGGAATTAAATTCCTAGGGATGACTCATCTTAGGGCTCGCTTCCCGCTTAGATGCTTTCAGCGGTTATCGATTCCGAACGTAGCTACCGGGCA
>NZ_JAKKRH010000127.1:0-1080 GCF_025654465.1 Shewanella sp. SM101 | reverse complement strand
CCCGAATTCAACCCCGAAGTGCGACACTCGACAATTAAGCAGCTAACTGGTGAAACACCACGGCAGGCTGCTTAAACTTCAAACACTTTTTGGGTCGATAGTTAATTCTATTCTGAGCAAATTCGATTAATTCATCACTCACTAGCCTCAAATCAACCCCTTTTTTGACGTACTGCCGCAGTAATCCATTGGCGTTTTCATTCGCTCCTCGTTCACAAGAACGATAAGGGTGCGCAAAATATACCTGTGTATCTAGCGCCTCTGCTATCTCTTGGTGGTGAGCAAATTCGCGTCCATTATCTGCCGTTATCGTCAGCACGTGCGCCTTATAGGGCATCAGCAACTCAATCGTCGCTTTCGTTACATCTGCCGCTGACTTCGAATTGACTTTCTTTATCAAATAAAACCGAGTCTTACGCTCTAATAGGGTCACAATAGAGCCCGTTCCATGCAGACCTAATACTGTATCGATTTCCCAGTCGCCAAATCGCTCTCGGTTATCGACAATCGCAGGTCTGTCGTCAATCGATACGGCGTTTTTTATGGTAGGAGCTTGTTCTACTTTGCCGCGCCGATAACGCTTATGTCCTTGACGTAAATGACGATAAAGTTTACCGCCACGACGTTTATCGCGGGCAATATAGCGATAAATCCACTCATGACTGACAGGCTCCTTCACCAAACGCAACACTTGCGAGATTTGCTCAGGGCTCCAATCCAATTGCAGTAAAAGGACGATGCTCTCTATTCGCTGTGAGGGTATCGCATATTTACTCGACTGACGCCTCATTGTGACAGCCTGCTTGTGTGCAATATCAGGCTGATAGCGTGATTGCCCTTGGCATCGTTTAACTTCCCTATAGACACTAGAGCGATGACAATCAATGCATTTAGCTATGTGTGCTATCGAAAAGCCCTGTTCTAACAGTACGGAAATCTGGTATCGTCTTGCTTCGGTCAATTGTTGATAATTCATGGTGATACTCTTTTACTTTGGCGAGATAAAGCGTACCACTTTTCAGCAGTTGGCTTCTTCTACACCTCGATTAGAGTGTCGCAGTTATTATCTGAATTCTGGTG
>NZ_JAKKRH010000126.1:0-1099 GCF_025654465.1 Shewanella sp. SM101 | reverse complement strand
GTGTGCCACCCTGGCGTTCTAGTTTTAACTGTCTCACCCATTTATCCATAGTGGACTTACCTACGTTCATCGCCTTTGCAGCTTCGATGATGCTATGGTTTTTATCGAGGACTAATTGGGCTGCTTCAAGTTTGAATTCAGCACTAAATGTTTTTCTGGTTGTCGATCTCATGTGTTCACCTAAAGTCATCTACGAGGTAATAATATCACCTCTATTTAGGTGGCCAAAATTAGTGTGCCACTACAGTTTATCTTAGACCGTTTAGGCTTTGACAGTTGCATTTCACCTTTGTTATACACAACTCTAGAAGCTTCAAAGCTAGGTGGGTTTTCTGCTAACTTTTCATCAGCTTTAATAGCTTCCGCAATGCGATTAAGAAATACGATAGGCTCTTTTACTTTTACTACATATTTACCAAATTTTTTGAGTTCTTCGGAAGGCTTACCGTTGACGGGCAAAGACATACAATAGATAAAGTGAGAGTTATTGAATGTAGGCGCTACAACTTTCTCTATGCCACCTACAACGACAGCACCACCGTTCAGTTCAATAACTATTGCCTCACCTGGTACTTGTGCCTCAGCTATCCCCTCTACCATATCAACTCGGGTTTTATCCTCAGTGCCTTTGTAGTATTCCAGTGTTTGAAAACGAACGTTTCCTCTACAAAAGTCTTCAGCGTATTCAAGTTTAGAAAAAGCACGATAGAGAGGAAATGGGATTGCCCCAAAAATCTGTAAACGCTTCGAGATAACCCATGACGATTTCATCAGAGAAATTAGCTGTTTATATCGAACTCTACTACTCATTAATATTATCCTCTAACTAACTTCATCAGGTACGCTGAGCCCTGAAGGATCCCCTCATAAATCAGCCATAGCATAGCCATATTTGAGCAACTGATTGGCGAATAATACCCAGGCCGCCAGCAATTCTTTCTCCGTGATTTGATAATCAGGCCGCCTGAGTACCTCCAATCCCAAGCGAATCGTTGAGAGTACCGTTCGATGCCCAATGGTATTGGCCTGAAAATGCTTATCCCAGCCCTGTTGCTGTGCGTGTAAACCAACTAGCCACAACAGGCATTGAACCATCAAC
>NZ_JAKKRH010000125.1:0-1101 GCF_025654465.1 Shewanella sp. SM101 | reverse complement strand
TATACCCGTGATCAATGAAGATGCTTGATTTTCAGTGAAATGAGGATCAAGCTAACGATTATGAAACTACTCCTTACTCCTGAACAAAAACAAGTCCTAGAGACCCAGCATGCTCAAACGCGTGACGGGCGTATTCGTGACCGCATCAAAGCAGTACTGCTTGCATCCGAAGGCTGGACCCCGGCAATGATTTCTCAAGCATTACGCATTCATGAAAGCACTGTACGTAATCACCTTGCCGATTACACCTTGTCAGAGAAGCTCAAGCCTGAAAATGGCGGTTCACAAAGCCTGTTAACTGCAGAGCAAATCGCAGAATTAATTGCCCATTTAACTCAGCATACTTATCACCACAACAAGCAAATCGTAGCCTATGTATTGGAGCAATATGGCGTTCAATATACGGTAGCAGGGATGCACAAATGGCTTCGCAAAAACGGCTTTAGCTACAAGAAGCCCAAAGGCGTACCGCATAAGTTTGATACGGCAAAGCAACAGGCTTTTGTTGAGGCTTATGAGGCACTCAAAGCGCATTGCGGTGAGGATGAGCGCATTTTATTTATGGATGCCGTACATCCGACTCAGGCAACCAAAATCTCACACGGCTGGATACGAACTGGGCAAGACAAAGCCATAGAAACCACCGGCAGTCGTACACGGCTAAACCTGATTGGCGCGTTGGAGCTCAATAATATTGCCAGTGCAGTGGTCAATGAATATGAATGGGTAAACAGCGAAAGCATAGTGCAGTTTTTCGGGCAATTAAGAGACAAATACCCACAAACTCAGAAGCTACATCTTATTTTGGATGGTGCTGGTTATCACCGAGCGGCGATAGTGAAGAATGCTGCAATTTCGCACAATATTGAGTTGCATTATTTACCGCCTTACAGCCCGAACCTCAATCCGATAGAAAGACTGTGGAAGGTCATGAATGAGCACGCGAGGAACAGCGTGTACTTCAAAAATAAGCGAGATTTCAGGTCCGCACTGGATAAATTTTTCAAAGAAACATTACCCGATATTGGTGAAAGTTTAGCGTCGCGGATCAATGATAATTTTCAGCTCTTTACCCACGCATCTTCAGGTTGATTGGGTATA
>NZ_JAKKRH010000124.1:0-1162 GCF_025654465.1 Shewanella sp. SM101 | reverse complement strand
ATGTAAAAATCGAGTATTAACCTCACCCCAAAAACACGACTACAGATAATGAAGTAACAGGTAATACCGGCCTTTGCAGATGCTGAGAGAGTACAAGGAGCATATGACTCCGAAAGGACGATAAGCAGCAAAGGCGCGGTTCTCATTAAGGCCAGAGAACAAAGATTCTCACAAACAGGTCGGATATACGTACGCAGTATTACTTTCTGTTACTCAAAAAGTGGTTGATCTATTCGAGGTGTCCATATACGGACTTGCAGCGAGTCGACGAGCGAATGCCATGGCAAGCCTGTGCTAGTGGATACCCGTAAACGCTAAACTTCTAACAACTGAAATTACTGCTCCCCAAACATTTCTGTCCAAAAGCGTACTGCGTATCGCTTTAAATATATAGGTTATGCTAGTGCGCAAAAAGGCGTGCCATGGTGACTCGCGTGACGACAATCCGCCCATGGACGGGCATTCTAGGATGGACTGGAACAACATCCATGCTTAACTGCCAGTTCGCCCTCCATGGCTCTCGTTCATAAACTTAGAATCCCTAGGCTTCTATTCACCCTGTCGACGAGCAAATACGATGGCAAGCTTATATGAGTAGGTCAAACCAATAAGCGCTCCACGGTTTAAAATGGATGGCCTAATTTATTGCCCATCATTTTATCTGTCATTTTAATTAGTTTTTATTGGCAATATATATCTATTAAAGCTATATCATTTAGTTTTTCACTTAGTCGCTTGAGACACTAAAAAATGAATTCTGAAGTTTTGAAGTATGTAAACGAGCATCAGCTTTCGTCTGTAATGAATAAAACAAAGTGGTGCGAGCTTGAAAAGGCATTAAATGGATCTGAAGACTTTATTCCCTATGTGCGATACAAATTGATTTATGATGAAAATCCAAATGCAGGTTTTACTCTGAAGGATCCCCTCATAAATCAGCCATAGCATAGCCATATTTGAGCAACTGATTGGCGAATAATACCCAGGCCGCCAGCAATTCTTTCTCCGTGATTTGATAATCAGGCCGCCTGAGTACCTCCAATCCCAAGCGAATCGTTGAGAGTACCGTTCGATGCCCAATGGTATTGGCCTGAAAATGCTTATCCCAGCCCTGTTGCTGTGCGTGTAAACCAACTAGCCACAACAGGCATTGAACCATCAA
>NZ_JAKKRH010000122.1:0-1245 GCF_025654465.1 Shewanella sp. SM101 | reverse complement strand
CTGAAGGATCCCCTCATAAATCAGCCATAGCATAGCCATATTTGAGCAACTGATTGGCGAATAATACCCAGGCCGCCAGCAATTCTTTCTCCGTGATTTGATAATCAGGCCGCCTGAGTACCTCCAATCCCAAGCGAATCGTTGAGAGTACCGTTCGATGCCCAATGGTATTGGCCTGAAAATGCTTATCCCAGCCCTGTTGCTGTGCGTGTAAACCAACTAGCCACAACAGGCATTGAACCATCAACGCTATCAGTAGGATGATGTCGAATCGCTCTGGACTGTTGGTACGACTTTGGCGTAAGCCAAAGCCGTATGCCGGGCTTTTGAGGTCACGAAAGGTTTCCTCTATTTGCATACGTTTGGCGTACAGGTTTACCAGCTGCTTTGGGCTCCGAGATTCTGGTGGTAAATTGCTGGCTAACACCCAAGGCTCTTTCGCCGATGTTGAGTACGTTTTTGCCGATGGATGGTGGCAATTAGTCCTCGTTGAACGCTGATTTGTACGCCCCTTAGGTTTGCTACGATAAAGCGTGAGATGGCAATTGATAGGGTTAGTTTTGGTCAAGGTCTTACAACCCAGGCTCTTCGCTTGACCGTTGGCCAAGTCATGTGTACTGCGAACTGCACGCCAATTTTCAGCGCCAATATCTGCAAATTGAACTGTACCGCGAATACGGCTTAGCCAAAACCAACCATGCGCCTCAACCTCTTTGTACCAAGGCACTTTGAACCCCGCGTCAGTCACGATGAGAGGGGTAACATGCAAAGGTAAAATCTTGGCTAAGTCCGCTAAAAAACCGTTGTGGGAGGCCTTAGAGCATTGTTCTGATAGGGGATAGGACTTCTCATACAGGGTAATAGAGCGGCCATTGAAGGCTATTGAGGCGCGCAGAGCCATGATGCGTTTATGCTCTCGGATGTCTGACCAATCGACGAGCACAATCGGCATAGGGTTACCAGAACAGATGAGGCTGGCATGCCATTGGTAGACAGCTAACCGTTCTTGATGCAGATGCGTGTTGCCGAGCAAACGATCAATGCGCTTGATGTTGTGCTTGGTTCGGGCCGTGGTTGGTAAATTTCGACCTAACTCAGTCAAGGTCAGTGTCTTACATTCAATCAGTGCCTTAGAGGCCAGCATCAAGCTGTTTAATCGTTTTAGGTGAAGTTCTGGGCAGTATTGGTGTAAAGAATGTTGTAGGATATTGGCTTCGCGCATCTTGTTGTCCAAGTGTAGTTTTT
>NZ_JAKKRH010000121.1:0-1266 GCF_025654465.1 Shewanella sp. SM101 | reverse complement strand
TGTAGTGGCACACTGAATTTGGCCACCTAATAAGAAATGTTATGATCTCATTCATAGCGAATTTAGGTGACAAAATGAATAAAAGTAAACGTGCACGATATAGCGCAGCGATTAAGCTCGAAACTGCCCAATTAGTCATTGACCAGGGCTATACACAAGAAGCGGCAGCCAAAGCCATGAACGTAGGTAAATCAACGGTCAGTAAGTGGGTAACGCAGCTTCAGGTCGAGCGCAAAGGGCTTGCTCCTAAAGCCTCACCCATGACGCCTGAGCAGATAGAGATTAGGGCACTTAAACGAGAAATTGAGCGGATTAATCTTGAGAAAGAAATCCTAAAAAAGGCTACCGCTCTCTTGATGTCGGACTCGCTGAACACTTCTCGATAATCGAGAAGCTCAATGAGAGCAATAAATATCCTATTTCAGTGTTATGCCATGCATTTAACGTGAACCGCAGTAGTTATCGTTATTGGGTGAGTCATGAGCATATTGTGACGCCAGAGCAGCGACGTTTAGAATGTGAAGTCAAAGCGATACATACGCAAAGCAACCAGTCCGCTGGTGCGAGAAACATTGCCACTATCGCTTCTGAACGGGGTTTTGCACTAAGTCGTTATCGAGCAACTAGGCTAATGAAAAAGCTAGGATTAGTCAGTTGCCAACAACCGAAACATCACTACAAGAAGGCTGGGAAGGAGCATGTCGCTATCCCCAATATACTCGAACGACAATTTGCAGTGGTTGAACCAAACACCGTCTGGTGTGGCGATGTCACTTACATTTGGGCGGGTAATCGCTGGTGCTATTTAGCGGTTGTACTGGACTTGTTTTCCAGAAAAGCGGTGGGTTGGGCAATGTCATTTTCACCAGATACTGAGTTAACGGTGAAAGCACTGGAAATGGCATTTGAATCACGGAGTAAGCCTAAAAACCTGATATTTCACTCAGACCAAGGCAGTCATTACACTAGCCTTAAATACCGTCAACGGCTGTGGAAATATCAAATAACCCAGAGCATGAGTCGCCGAGGTAACTGCTGGGATAATGCGCCAATGGAGCGATTTTTCAGGAGTTTAAAAACGGAATGGGTGCCAACGCAAGGCTATAAGAGTTTTGTTGAAGCTAAACAAGATGTGACTGATTATATTATTGGCTATTACAACCAAGTCAGGCCACATCATTATAATGCAGGATTAAGCCCAAATGAATCAGAGCGAAGATTTTGGGAAGATTCTAAAGCCGTGGCCAAATTTAGTTGACCACTACA
>NZ_JAKKRH010000013.1:0-118454 GCF_025654465.1 Shewanella sp. SM101 | reverse complement strand
AATCTGACGCTTCTCAAGTTGCCACCTTATTCACCGGAGTTGAATCCAATAGAGCAGGTATGGCAATGGCTGCGTCAAAATGTGTTGGCCAATCGTTGTTTTAGTGGTTATGACGATATTGTCGAACAGTGCTCTATCGCATGGAATACCTTCATTGAGAAGAAAGCAAGAGTGATAGAATTGTGTACTAGACCGTGGACAATTTTGACCAGTTAATTAATGTAATTGGTATTAGTCAGTTTTCCTCCTATTTTTCTCTCCTTAACACTCTCTTTCACTCTTCATGACATCAATAATAAGTAATGGTTGTTGGTTATTTGTACGGTTATTTTGTCAATGCTCCGATTTTGCTACAGCGATCTTAGTTCTCGATCGAGCCTAGCTATTGCTATTAGTTAAGCGGTTACTTACCTTATGTTTTAATTTATTGGGGTAGATAAGGATCTGAGATGAAGTTAGAGATGATTTGCACTGGGGAAGAGGTGTTGGCGGGACAGATTGTTGATACCAACGCCGCTTGGTTTGCTAGTACTATGATGGAGCATGGTGTCGAGATCCAGCGTCGAGTAACCGTCGGCGATCGCCTTGAGGATCTGATTGCGGTTTTCCAAGAACGTAGCTTACATGCAGATGTGATTCTCGTTAATGGTGGTCTCGGGCCGACAAGTGATGATATGTCTGCTTTAGCGATGGCGAAGGCGAAGGGCGAACCATTGGTTGAGAATGCGGAGTGGCGTGAGCGTTTAGAGGAGTGGTTTACCCGTAATAACCGTGAAATGCCTTTAAGTAATCTCAAGCAAGCTATGCTACCAGCCTCAGCTGTGATGGTTGATAACCCCGTTGGAACCGCTTGTGGTTTTAGAGTTAAGCTTAACCGCGCTTGGTTATTCTTTACGCCTGGTGTGCCTTTTGAGCTGAAGCACATGGTTACAGAGCAGTTTGTGCCCTTTATTCGCGAAGAGTTTAACCTTGATGCTAAGGTCGCCTTAAAGAAACTATTGACCATAGGCCAAGGTGAGTCCGCTTTGGCAGATAAGTTAGAACCGCTAGAGCTGCCAGAAGGCATTACTATTGGTTACCGCTCTTCTATGCCGCATATTGAGATTAAGATTTTCGCCCGTGGCGAGAAGGCGATTGCGGTATTACCTCGCGTCGCTGGGCACATCAAAATGGTGCTGGGTACTGCGGTTGTGGCGGAAGATAAAGCCACCCTTGCCGAAGAAATTCATTATAAGCTGCTTAACTCAGGCTTGACCTTAAGCGTTGCCGAGTCTTGCACTGGCGGCATGATCACCAGTCAGTTAGTTGATTTCCCTGGCAGTTCATCTTACTTACAGCACGGATTAGTGACTTACAGTAATGAATCTAAAGTTCGCGTGTTAGGTGTTAATCCTTCAACCTTAGATGATCATGGTGCTGTCTCTATTGCGACTGTGGAAGAAATGGCTAAGGGGGCAAGGCAAATTTTAGATAGTGACTATGCACTGGCAACCAGTGGAATTGCGGGGCCCGATGGTGGCACAGATGAGAAACCTGTGGGGACTGTGGCGATCGCTTTAGCAACTCGCGGCGGTGTTTATAGTCAGATGATTAAACTACCGAGACGTTCACGGGATCTGGTTCGCAGTTTAAGTGCTGCTGTGGCTTACGATATGCTAAGACGTGAGCTTTTAGCTGAAGCTGTGATCGTCGATTATCAGTCGATTGGGCGATTCAGTAAGTAACTCTTATACGGGTATATATCCGTTTATGCCCGCCAACAAAAATGCTCCCGAGGGAGCATTTTAACTTCTACAAAAATGGCAGATTATTTAGTGAACTTAAGCACTAATTTGCCTGGGGCAACTTGAATGCTTTCGGTCATTTTTGCCATCAGTGCTTGGTTACTGTCCTTGGTATCCAGTACATACACAGGCTGGTTTTCTAAGAATTGCCTTAGATAACCCATCACCTGCGGCGTGGCACTGCTAATCGCTTTTTCAATATCCTTGGGCGTTGATTCCACTTTGACTAATTCGAGTTGGCGCAGATAGACACTGTGCGTTGCACTGTCATACCAAGGCTTGGCTTCGAAAGTCGTAGTGAGTTTGGCACTCAATGGAAAGATTGGATTCTTAATTGATACTTGCGTTGCGGCACTTACGCTCATAGTGTCAGGTTTTGCACCTAGTCTGACATTGATGTCGTTAATGCGCACTTCTGCGCCAACTAATTGATTGCCTTGTTTTATCTCAAAATGGATCTCTTTACTGAGGTACTGCTCCATTTCGTGCTCGCTGATACTGTACTGCGAGACGCAGCCGCCAAGCAGTACAGTGATCCCTAAGCAAATCGTGCGGGAAAGTTTTTTCATTAACCAGTGTTTCTCATTCCCGCTGCCACACCTGCAATGGTCAGCATTAGCGCTAACTGTACATGTTCAGACGCAGGAGTTTCGGTTGTTTCCTTACGTGTCCGCGCTAATAGCTCGGTTTGTAAGAAGTTTAATGGATCGATATACGGATTTCGCAGTTTAACTGATTCGCGATTCCACGGTGTATGCGCCATTAAACTATCCGATTTTGTCAGCTCAAGCACGACTTTAATGCCCAGATCTAAGCGTTGGCGCAAGGTTTCGCCTAAGTGATGTAAGTCCTTAGGTACTAAACAGGTTTCGTAGTAGCGGGCCAAATTAGGTTCCGCCTTGGCGTAGACCATTTCTAGCATTGAAATGCGAGTGCTGAAGAAAGGCCATTCCCGTTCCATCTCTTGCAGTAAGCCCATTTCACCGCGTTCACAGGCGGCTTGAAGTGCTTCACCGGCGCCAAGCCATGCGGGTAACATCAAACGGTTTTGCGACCAAGCAAAGATCCACGGAATGGCTCGCAGACTTTCTATTCCACCATCGACACGACGTTTGGCAGGGCGGCTGCCGAGTGGTAGTTTTCCTAATTCCACTTCTGGCGTTGCCGCGCGGAAATAAGCCACAAAATCAGGTTCATCACGCACTATGCCACGGTAAGCACCCACTGATTCTTCTGCGATACGTTGCATGCAATTGCGCCATTCTTGCTTCGGCTCTGGCGGTGGTAACAGGGTTGCTTCCAATACGGCCGAGGTATACAGGGCCAAGCTTTGAACCGCGAGTTTTGGTAAGCCAAACTTGAAGCGGATCATCTCGCCCTGCTCAGTCACGCGAATGCGGCCATCTACCGAACCTGGTGGTTGGGATAGAATCGCTTTGTGTGCAGGACCGCCCCCGCGACCAATGCTGCCACCACGGCCATGGAATAATGTGAGCTTGACGCCTGCTTGTTTGCAGACTGCCACTAACTGCTCTTGAGCGTGATACTGAGCCCAAGCCGCCGCCATAACACCGGCATCTTTAGCTGAGTCAGAGTAGCCAATCATGACCTCTTGCATGCCTTTGGTATAGCCACGATACCAGTCAATATCGAGCAAATCGGTGATACAGGCCGCGGCGTTGTTTAAGTCGCTTAAGGTTTCAAACAGTGGCACCACGCGCATTGGATGCGAACAGCCCGTTTCTTTGAGTAACAGTAAAACCGTTAAGACATCCGATGGTTTACCCGCCATCGAAATCACATAGGATCCAAGCGCTTTAGCTGGATGTTTAGCAATTAAACGACAGGTATTAAGCACTTCGGCCACATCGGCTGACGGCTGCCAGTTGCTTGGGATCAGTGGACGGCGGTTGCTGAGTTCTCGTAATAAGAAGGCTTGTTTCTCGGTTTCATCCCAATGATTGAAATCACCCATGCCGAGATAGCGGGTTAACTCGGCGAGCACATCGCTGTGACGGCTGGCATCTTGGCGAATATCGAGTCTGAGCATATGAATGCCAAAACAGGCGAGACGACGGAGAATATCGAGCAATAAACCGTTAGCGATTAAGCGCATACCGCAGTCGGTTAAACTCTTATAGAGCATTTCTAACGGCGCTTTGAGATCGCTTTCTTGCCAAATCAGGCTCGACTTATCGACTTCAGGATTGTGGCCTTCGATGCGCGCATTTAAATAATCTATGGTATCGCGCAGTCTTTGTCGAAGTGAGCGCAGCACATGGCGGTATGGCTCGCAGCTGTTATTGGTATAAGCCTTTAACTCATCATTGGCTTCTTCCATCGACAGCTCGCCAACCAGCAGCACGATATCTTTTAAGAATAATCTGGCGGCAGCATGGCGGTTACGGTCGAGCACCTCTTGGGTGACTTTTGCGGTAACAAACGGGTTGCCATCGCGATCGCCGCCCATCCAGCTTGAAAAGCGCACTGGCGCGATATCAATCGGTAATTGCTGCCCTGTGCGTTGCTGCACTCGGTCGTTAAGTTGTCTTAAGAAGTCAGGCACCGCATGCCAGAGTGACTCTTCAATGGTGGATAATCCCCAGCGGGCTTCATCCACTGGAGTGGGGCGCTCGCGGCGGATCTCATTGGTGTGCCATATTTGCGCGATTAATTGGCGCAGGCGCAGATTGATCTGTTGACGTTCTCTATCCGACAGTTGGTCGTTTTCTTGCTCTGTTAAGCAGTCGACAATGGCGGCGTATTTTTGGATCAGGGTGCGACGGGAAATTTCAGTGGGGTGCGCTGTTAGCACCAGATCGATATCCAGTGTTTTTAGACAGTCGAGCATTTTAGCTTGGTCGACACGACCATTGAGCATGCGGCCTAGGAGTTGTTCCACTGGGTCTGGTACGCAGACAAGTTCGTCGCAATTACGACTAATAGTATGAAATTGCTCGGATAAGTTAGCTAAGTTAAGAAATTGGTTAAAAGCTTTTGCAAAAGGGACTAATTCTTCGTCTGGCAAAGCTGTCAGTAACTCGAGCATTTGCTCTCTGGCGGCTTGATCGCCTCGGCGTGAGTCTTTGGCAAGCTTACGGATCTGTTCAACCTTCTCAAGAAAAGAGTCCCCAAGATGGGTACGCATAGTATCGCCAAGGATTTGGCCTAACATACTCACGTTCGATCTTAATGACGCATACATATCTGTCATATTGTCTGCCGCGTTTACTGACATAGTTACTCCGAATAGAAAAACATAAAAATCCGCTGTGTATATACCCAAACAACCTGAAGATGCAGGATTCAGCGGGAGTTTAACGCACTTTAGGCAAGGCAGTTATTTGCAGGCCTAGCGGGCTAAGTTAAAAATAACCAACGCAGCATAAAGTGCGTTAAAACCCGCCGGGACGGAGCACCTAGGGCACTCCACTTCCGTGTTGCATCAATTTAAAAGGTGGCCGACATTCTTTCATTGATGCGCCTTGAATTGAAGCACCCTAGGCGCTCTGAAACTCGTATCTTCAGGTAGCTTGGGTATATAGCCCGTTAGCACAATACCTATCACTTGGGGCTATGGTCAACAGCGGAACATATAACTTATACGACTGACTTATCTTATATGCAATCAATCCAAATAATTGTTGAGGAATATTCAATAGATATGCGAACTAACGCAATATTTTTTGATAATTAGCGCAAGTGAATATGAAGTGCATCATTTTCAGCTTTGCGGTTATGTATCTTAGCTGTTAATAAAAAGGACGGATTTAAGCCCTGATAGCTGCATTATTAACGAGTTAGCTGAATAGTAACGGCGCGCTAAGCTTTAGGAGTGTACAGGAAAAACAAAAATAAATTAAAAATATATATTCACATATATTGCATAAGTAGATCTTTGTGGTAGTCTAGCCAGCAGTTGAGATGAGTCACCCTCTGTGACCTGTAGAGCGAATATCATGATGCAAAGCATTAACCTGACAGTGAATAAAATAACAACCTATTACGATTTCCTGCGACGATAGTCTTGTCATCATAGATATGCGCGGTTGCGTGTAAGCTATTCATCTATTCTTTAAGTTTCTTTGATTCGGTTTATAAAATACATATGAAAAACATCGCCATTATTGGTGCCAGTGGTTACACAGGCGCACAGCTCACAGCTTTAATCCATGCCGAAGCAGGATTGACGATTCAGGGCTTGTATGTTTCTGAAAACAGTTTAGATAAAGGTAAACCTTTAGCGGATTTGTATCCGGTTTATAGTCATATTTCTTTATCTCTCTCGCCCTTAACCGATGAGGCTAAGGCAAAAATCGTTGCCGAAGCCGATGCCGTGGTGTTAGCGACTGAGCACTCGGTGAGCCTGCATTTAGCGGCTTGGTTTTATAGCCAAGGGTTAGCGGTATTCGATTTAAGCGGTGCTTATCGTTTTAGCGATGTGGCGCAATATCCGAAGTGGTATGGCTTTGAGCATGAATATCCTGAAGTTTTAGCCAAAGCCGTGTATGGCCTTGCCGAATGGAACGCTAAAGAAATCGCTGCGACTAAGATGATTGCCGTGCCAGGTTGTTATCCAACTGCATCACTTACTGCCTTAAAGCCGCTAGCGAGTTTACTGACATCGGCTTATCCGGTTATCAATGCCGTGAGCGGCGTAACAGGGGCGGGCCGTAAAGCGCAGTTACACACCAGTTTTTGTGAAGTGAGCCTGACACCTTACGGCGTATTAGGCCACAGACATCAACCCGAGATCGCCACTCAGCTTGGTCAAGAAGTGATATTTACCCCGCACCTTGGTAACTTTAAGCGTGGCATTTTAGCGACCATTACCGTACAGCTAAAACCGGGCACAACGACTGCCGATGTGGCCGCGGCCTATAGCGTGTATGACAAGGCGCCATTGGTCACCGTGAAGCACAATCAGTTCCCGAAAGTAGACGATGTGGTGCTGACACCTAACTGCCACTTAGGTTGGAAGTTTGATGAGAATAGCGGTTACTTAGTGGTAGCCAGTGCCATCGATAACTTGATGAAAGGTGCTGCAAGCCAAGCGCTGCAATGCATAAAGATTCATTTTAACCTTTAATTGTTCATCCTTATTTAAGAGAGTCGTCAAGATGTCTACAAACAACTCAGTATTAGTGCTTAAAGTGGGCGGCGCGCTGCTGCAATGTGAAATGGGGATGGCGCGATTGATGGATACGGCTGCGGCTATGTTAGCCAATGGTCAGAAAGTGTTGATGGTACATGGCGGCGGCTGTCTGGTGGATGAGCAGTTAGCAGCCAACGGCATGGAAACCGTCAAGTTAGAAGGTTTACGTGTGACTCCGCCCGAGCAAATGCCGATTATTGCCGGCGCACTTGCGGGCACTTCGAACAAAATCCTTCAAGGCGCAGCGACTAAGGCTGGCATTGTGAGTGTGGGCATGAGCCTCGCCGATGGCAATACTGTTTCGGCTAAGATTAAAGATGAGCGTTTAGGCTTAGTGGGCGAAGTCACACCAAACGATGGCACTTATCTTAAGTTTATCCTCGAGCAAGGTTGGATGCCGATTTGTAGCTCCATCGCCATGATGGACGATGGCCAAATGCTTAACGTCAATGCAGACCAAGCGGCAACGGCATTAGCCAAATTAGTGGGCGGCAAGTTAGTGCTACTGTCGGATGTTTCTGGGGTGCTTGATGGTAAAGGCCAGCTCATCCACAGTTTAAATGGCAAGCAGATAGCAGACCTTGTTAAGCAAGGTGTGATCGAAAAAGGAATGAAGGTCAAAGTTGAAGCTGCGCTCGAAGTCGCACAGTGGATGGGGCAGGCGGTACAAGTTGCCTCGTGGCGTGATGCAAGCCAATTAATCGCATTAGCAAAAGGTGAAGCCGTAGGAACACAAATCCAACCATAAGTGGAGTAGGTTATGAAGCATTTACTATCGATAAAAGACTTAACCCAGAAGCAGTTACAGGATCTAATTGCCTTGGCAAAAACGATTAAAGCCAATCCGGCTGAGTATCGTCATGCGCTGGATGGCAAGAGTGTGGTGATGTTATTTGAAAAGCCCTCACTTAGAACACGCGTTAGCTTTGATATCGGTATTAATAAGCTCGGTGGCCACTGTTTATACCTAGACCAGCAAAATGGTGAACTGGGAAAACGGGAATCGGTTGCTGACTTTGCTTCTAACCTGTCATGTTGGGCCGACGCAATTGTGGCGAGAACCTATTCACACACCACTATCGAACAATTAGCCGAGTTCGGCTCAGTGCCCGTGATCAATGCGCTGTCGGATCTTTATCATCCTTGCCAAGCCTTAGCTGACTTTTTAACCCTCGCCGAGCAGTTTGAGGATGTCAGTAAAGCTAAATTAGCTTATGTTGGTGATGGTAATAATGTCACTAACTCGCTGATGTACTGTGCGGCTATTCTCGGTGCCACCATGACAGTGATCTGCCCTGCGGGTCACTTTCCTGATGGCTACGTAGTGGCAGAAGTGCAAGAGCTCGCCAAACGATATGGCGGCAAGATAGTGCTGACCTCAGATATCGATGCGATTGAAGGTCACGACGCTATTTATACTGATACTTGGATTTCAATGGGCGATCCAACGCCTTTGTCGGATATCAAAGCGAAGTTTGCACCATACCAAGTAAACAAAGCTTTGATGGCGAAAGCGGGCGCTAACTTCTTTATGCATTGTTTGCCCGCCCACCGTGGTGTAGAAGTAACAGATGAAGTGATGGACGGTGCAGGATCCTTAATTCTGCAACAAGCCGAAAATCGGATGCATGCCCAAAATGCGGTACTGGTAACCTTATTTAGTTAAATTAACCCTGTTTAGCAGCCTGTTTTCTCCCTGAGAGAAACGAGTCATAGGAATTTAAGATGTCTATCGAGATAAAAAATACTGGCGTGAAAAAAGTGGTTTTAGCCTATTCAGGTGGTCTAGATACCTCTGCCATTATTCCTTGGTTAAAAGAAAACTACGATAACTGCGAAATCATCGCATTCTGCGCCGACGTCGGCCAAGGCGAAGAAGAGCTGGTTGGCTTGACTGAAAAAGCTTTAGCTTCAGGTGCTTCTGAATGTCATATCGTCGATCTAAAAGAAGAATTCGTTAAAGACTATATCTACCCAACGATTGCGAGCGGTGCGATTTACGAAGGCACTTATTTACTCGGTACGTCAATGGCGCGTCCTATCATTGCTAAAGCGCAGGTTGAAGTGGCTCGTAAAGTGGGCGCCGATGCTCTGTGTCACGGTTGTACCGGCAAAGGTAACGACCAAGTGCGTTTCGAAGGTTGCTTCGCCGCATTAGCACCTGATTTAAAAGTGATTGCACCATGGCGTGAATGGACTATGCAGAGCCGTGAAGATCTACTGGCCTATTTAGCTGAACGTGACATCAAGACGTCAGCGTCAGCGACTAAAATCTATAGCCGTGATGCCAACGCTTTCCATATTTCCCATGAAGGTGGTGAGTTAGAAGATCCATGGAACGAGCCAAGCAAAGGCGTATGGACACTGACTGCCGATCCTGAAGATGCACCGAACAAGCCTGAATATGTGTCGCTAGAAGTAGAACATGGCCGTATCACTAAAGTGAATGGTGAAGCCCTAACGCCTTATGCTGCACTGATGACATTAAACGCCATTGCTGCGCCACACGGTGTGGGTCGTATCGACATTACCGAAAACCGTTTAGTCGGTATGAAGTCTCGCGGTTGTTACGAAACACCCGGCGGCACTGTGATGTTCGCAGCACTACGTGCGATTGAAGAGCTTGTACTCGACAAGACTAGCCGTAACTGGCGTGAGCAAGTTGCCGCACAAATGGCGCATTTAGTGTATGACGGCCGTTGGTTCACGCCACTGTGTAAGTCATTGCTGGCAGCATCTGAGTCACTGGCTGAATCAGTGAACGGTGAAGTTGTGGTTAAACTCTACAAAGGCCAAGCGAGCGCAGTGAAGAAACGTTCACCTAACAGCTTGTACTCTGAAGCGTTTGCCACCTTTGGTGAAGATCAAGTGTACGATCAAAAACATGCCGAAGGCTTTATCCGCCTGTACTCATTGGCGAGCCGCATCCGCGCACTCAACGCTAACGATGTAAAGTCTAAGTAATAGGTCGTGTAAAAGGGCGCCTAGCGCCCTTTTTTGTTTTTAGGTTTTGATTTAGTTTTTGATTCAGATGAGTCGATTTCAAATAAGCAGTGAGTAAGGGGAGTTAGCATGGCTTTATGGGGTGGAAGATTTCAGGGCGAAACGAGCGCGCTATTCAAATTATTCAACGATTCGTTACCTGTGGATTATCGCTTGTTCGAACAGGATGTGGTCGGCTCCATTGCTTGGGCGGATGCGATCGCCAGCGTGGGAATTATCTCGGCAACTGAATGCCGCGACTTGAAAAAAGCGCTTAATGACTTACTAGTGGAAGTAAAGGGCGAACCGGCGATTATTCTTGCCTCGGGCGCCGAAGATATTCACAGTTTCGTCGAGTCGGCCTTGATTGCCAAAGTGGGCGATCTCGGTAAGAAATTGCACACTGGTCGTAGCCGTAACGATCAAGTTGCCACCGATTTAAAGCTTTGGTGTCAATCCGAAGGCAAAGCATTACTCGCGCGCCTTCACAGCTTACATGCTGAATTACTGGCGTTGGCAGAACGTGAGTTTGATGCGGTAATGCCGGGTTATACTCACTTGCAGCGCGCGCAACCTGTGACATTTGGCCACTGGTGTTTAGCGTATGTGGAAATGACTGAGCGGGATATCAGCCGTTTAAGCGATGCGTTAACTCGCGCGAATACCTGTCCATTAGGTTCTGGAGCATTAGCAGGCACTGCTTATAAAATAGATAGACATGCACTGGCTGCTGCGCTTAATTTTGCCTCGCCAACGCTCAATAGTTTAGACAGTGTGTCAGACAGAGACCACGTGGTAGAACTTTGCTCAACGGCATCGATCAGCATGATGCACTTGAGCCGTATGGCCGAAGATCTGATCTTCTTTAACTCGGGTGAGGCAAATTTTATTTCCCTGAGTGATGAAGTAACTTCGGGTTCATCCCTGATGCCACAGAAGAAAAATCCAGACGCATTAGAGCTTATCCGTGGCAAAACTGGCCGGGTTTATGGCAGCTTAGTGGGCATTCTCACTACGATGAAAGCGCTACCTTTGGCGTACAACAAAGATATGCAGGAAGATAAAGAAGGCCTGTTTGACGTGGTCGATAGTTGGGCAATTTGCCTCGATATGGCGGCGTTAGTGTTGTCAGGTTTGAAGGTCAATCGCCCTAATGCGCTGTTAGCGGCACAGCAAGGTTATGCAAATTCTACTGAGCTTGCGGATTATCTCGTGTCTAAAGGCATGCCTTTCCGTGAGGCGCACCATGTTGTGGGTGAAGTCGTGGTTGCTGCGATAGCGAAGCAAATTCCGCTTGAGGATTTCTCCTTGGCCGAATTAAAAACTTTTGCCGCTATCATTGAAGATGATGTCTATCCAAACCTGACTATTGAAGCTTGTTTAGCGAAACGTGACGTGCTCGGTGGTACTGCATTGCCACAAATTCAGCAGGCGATTGCGGCCAAGAAAGTACGTTAGCGAGTTATTCAAATCCACAATTCAAGCCAATAAAAAACGCGACCTAATGTCGCGTTTTTTATTGGGCCACAATTAGTGGTAATGAATTTTTAGCATTTGTTTATTGGAATAAATCATCGGTTGGTGCATCGATGAATAAATTGTTTTCATCCTGAGTTTCGCTGATGTATTCCTTCGGCTCTGTACCTGAAATAAAGTACTCGAACGCACTGGTATAGTCGGTTTTTCGAGTAAGTTTACCCGTCGCTAAATCAATGCGTACCGAAACTATGCCTTCTGGCGGAATCGAGGTTGTCTCAGGAGTGCCTTGTAAGACACTGTTCATAAACTCGTTCCAGCCTGGACCTGCTGTTTTCGCACCCGCTTCGGCGCCAGTTATCTGATCTTTTTCGCCGTTTGCATTCCATGCGGTTCTGCCCAGTTGGCGACCGTGATCGTCGAAACCGACCCAGAAAGTGCTAGTGATGACTGGGCTAAAACCACTGAACCAAGTGTCGCGCGATTCGTTTGTGGTACCCGTTTTACCTGCAATATCATGGCGCTTAATCAATTTTGCTGCGCGCCAAGCCGTACCTTGCCAACCCGTGCCTTTACTCCAATCGCCGCCGCCCCAGATCACGCTCTTCAGTGCTTCGGTAATGAGGAATGCCGTTTGCTCTGAAATAATTTGCGGAGCGTAGCGACCGGTTTGATCGAAACACTGCGCAACAGGTGCACTAGGCTCAGCACCAGAGTCTCCACTTACGCTGAACGCCACAGGATCGCTCGGTGTAACTGGTTGGTTAAGACTTTGGCTAGGCTTACAGGCCAATGTAGGGTTCGCTTTTTCGATAACATTGCCGTAAGCATCTTCTACGCGATCAATATAGAAAGGTTCGAGTAAGAAACCGCCGTTAGCAAATACGTTAAATGCAGTAACCACTTGCAATGGCGTGACTGAAGACGAACCTAATGCAATCGATTCGTTGCGAGGTAAGTCGTTAGGATCAAAACCAAATTCAACGAGTTGAGCAATGGTTTCGTCGAGTCCGACATGTCGCATTGCACGCACAGACATAACGTTAATAGATTGCGCTAAACCCACACGTAAACGAGTGGGGCCTCCATAGATATCGGGTGAGTTTTTAGGGCGCCATGCAGTGCCTTGGCTGATATCGGGTTTATTAATTGGCGCATTGTCTATGAGGGTCGCTAAGGTAAAGCCTTTCTCTAATGCTGCGGCATAGATGAAAGGTTTAATATTCGAACCTAATTGACGTTTCGCTTGAGTCACTCGGTTGTATTGGCTTTGGCTAAAGCTATAACCACCAACTAAAGTGCGAATAGCACCATTTTTGGGGTCGAGTGATACTGTTGCGCTGGCGACTTCTGGTACTTGCGATAGTTGCAAATATTGGCCGTTATCACGGATCCAAATACGCTCGCCGACCTTGAGTATGTCAGAAGCTGATTTCGGTACACTGCCTTGACGCTTATCAGTAATAAACTTACGTGCCCACTTCAATCCATCCCAAGTAATGACTTTAGTTTCGCCTTTGGCGGTCATTATACTTGCTTGCTGATCTGCAATGCTGATGACTGCGGCGGGTTGCAATTCTTGTACTGAAGCAATCTTGGCTAGTTCAGTTTTGATTTGAGCAGATTCAGGTTTTTCGTCCGTCCACAACACGGCAGCAGGACCACGGTAGCCATGGCGTTCATCATAGGCATAGACGTTATTACGCAGTGCCTGTTGAGCTTTAAGTTGTAGATCCGATGAGATAGTCGTATAGACGTTGTAGCCATTGGTATAGGCTTCTTCTTCACCGTACTTCTGTACCATGTAATCCCGAGCCATTTCAGAAATATAAGGGGCATAGAGATCAATTTCAGCGCCATGATATCTGGCTACCAATTGCTCTTGTAGTGCCGCTTGGTATTCGGTTTGGCTGATGTAGCCGACTTCATTCATCCGCATGAGGACGACATTACGGCGAGCTAATGCACGCGAAGGTGACGTGATTGGATTGAGTGTAGAGGGCGCCTTGGGTAGGCCTGCAATAACGGCCAGTTCAGATAAGCTGAGTTCCTGCACGTTTTTACCGAAATACACTTGCGCAGCAGCCCCAACACCGTAGGCCCGTTGGCCTAAGTAAATGCGGTTTACGTAGAGCTCTAAAATTTCATCTTTGGTGAGTAACTCTTCAATATGATAGGAGATAAAAATCTCCTTCACTTTACGAATAATAGTCTTATCTCGGGTTAAGAAGAAGTTACGTGCGACTTGCATGGTAATCGTACTCGCACCTTGCTTTTTCTCACCAGTGGTCAACATCACTAATGCGGCGCGAAGCACGCCAACAGGGTCTATACCACCATGTTCATAAAAGCGGGCATCTTCGGTTGCGATAAACGCCTGTAGCAGAGGTTTTGGCACTTCGTCTAACGTTAGTGGAATGCGACGTTTCTCACCGAATTGAGAAATAAGTTTGCCGTCACTACTGTAAATACGTAAAGGTGTTTGAAGTTGCACATTTTTTAGTGTTGAAACATCCGGTAAATCCGGCAAAACATAAAAGTATGCTGCCACAATGGCGCCTACGCCCAAAAGGGCTAGACTGAATAGTGCTATAACAATACGTTTTAACCACTTCACCAAAATTTATCCTAATGTTCTGTTAAGTGCGACAGTATATAAGGCGCACACGTCTTGGTGAAGTAAAAACGTGAGACTCACAAAATAGCATTTGTAAAATGATGAAACATTCGATACAAGTAAGTATAACAAGTTGATTTTGTGCTAATCTCTTTTACTGAAATATAAATAAAAAAGTGACAATGGATATGCTTTCAAATTTATGGAAGCGTCAGGCTCCGCAGATGGTGGGAATCGATATCGGTTCCCATGAAGTTAAGGCCATTTTGTTGAGTAAGACTGCTGACGGATACAAAATATTGAGTCATGCCGCGGTACCCATTAAGAAGGGGGCCGTTAACGATCATGATATTCGTGATGCTGATGCCGTTGTTGAATGCCTTAAGCAAATAAAACGTAGCCTGCCTAAATCCGTTAAATATGCCGCTGTTTCTGTTTCGGGTTCTGCTGTGATGACGAAAGTGATCTACATGGATGCCTCCCTTAGTGAGGAAGAAATGGAGGCACAGATAGAAATTGAAGCCGATAACCTTATTCCGTATTCACTCGATGAAGTTAGCATAGATTTTGAAACGCTAAACGTAAACAGTACCGATCCTACTAAAGTTGATGTGCTGTTGAGCGCATGCCGCACTGATAATATTGATGTCAGAGTCGATGCGCTGGATAGCGTGGAACTTGAGGCTAAAGTGGTGGATGTTGAAGGTTACGCTTTAGGTCGAGCTGCCGAGTTAATTCTGGCTCAGCTTCCAGAAGGAGCGAAACATAAAGCCGTCGCTATGGTTGATATCGGCGCGAATATGACGACTTTCTCTGTGGTTGAATCGGGTGAGACGACTTTTATTCGTGAGCAAGCTTTCGGTGGTGAGCAATTTACTCAGTCGATATTATCCTTCTATGGCATGTCTTATGATCAAGCTGAGAAAGCAAAGATTGAAGGCGACTTACCACGAAATTATATGTTTGAAGTTTTGTCACCTTTTCAAACTCAGCTATTACAACAAATAAAACGTACGCTGCAGATTTATTGCACTTCCAGCGGTAAAGATAAAGTCGACTACCTCGTATTATGCGGTGGAACATCTAAATTAGAAGGTATGGCTAATTTACTGACGAATGAATTGGGTGTTCACACTATTATCGCCGATCCTTTTCAAGGGTGTTTGCATGCCGATGAGTCGGTTAAAAGTGCGCTGCAACCTACAATCAGCAAATATATGGTTGCTTGTGGCTTAGCATTGAGGAGTTACGGTCAATGGCGAACATAAACCTACTCCCTTGGCGAGAAGAGGCGAGAGAAAAACAAAAGCGCGACTATATTGGTATTTTAGCGGCAGTATTTTTAGCGTCGGCGATTTTAGTCTATGTCGCAGTATCTTTATTAGATGTTATGACAGATGAGCAAAAAGCACGTAACGCTTATTTGCAATCGGAAATCAGTCTGCTTGAAACACAAATTTCTGAGATCAAGAAAATTACTGAACGTAAGAAAGATATTGAGCGGCGTACAGAAATTATTCTTAATCTACAGCAATCCCGTAATTTGCCTACTCACGTATTAGATGAGCTTGTTCGAATTGTACCTCCAGGAATATATCTGTCTAGCCTAGAGAAAAAGGGCAGTTTGTTGCTGATTGAAGGGCGTAGTGAATCGAACAATAACGTCGCCAACATGATGCGAAAAGTGAAAACTTCCGAATGGTTAACCGATCCTAATATGCAATCGATCGTGACCCAAAATGAAGAGTTACGGCAATTACAGCGTTTTAGTTTGAGAGTCACTATTAAAGGCGCGAGTGTAGATGAGCCTGAGAAAATGACAAAAGGAGCGAGTAAATGAAACTCGATCTAAGTCAATTTAATGATATCGACTTTGAAAATATTGGTGGTTGGCCAAATCAAGTTAAAACCTTTTTTGCGATCCTTTTAGCACTCTGTGTTTTTGCTGCGGGATATTTCTTGGTCGTCTCCGATTCGGTAGATATTTATACCGCAGAGCAAGATAAAGAAGTGCAGCTCAGAGATGATTTCAAGAATAAGTATCAACTTGCGGCAAATTTAAAACTCTACCGAGAGCAGCTAGCGACGATGGAAGTGCAGTTTGCAGAGTTACTGAAGATGCTGCCCTCTGAAAATGAAATGCCAGGTTTGCTAGACGATTTAACTTTTGTCGCTACGGATGCAGGACTCAAAATTAATAGTTTGAATTGGGAGGCCGAAATTCAGCGGGATTTCTATATTGAGTTTCCAATTAAAATGTCTGTGACGGGAGATTACCATCAGCTAGGTAGTATGGTGAGTGGTGTCGCTAAGCTGCCGCGTATCGTTAGCCTCCATGATTTCACCATTAAGCGAGATGAAGCCGGCAACTTAGCAATGGATATCTTAGCCAAGACATACCGCTTTAAAGAAGGGGCTGAATTACCGCCTGAAAAACCTGCTAATAAGGGGAAGAAATAATGAAATTCTTACCTTTGTTAGCCTTGAGTCTTTTTTTAATGGGTTGTGTTGGCGATCGTAGTGATTTAGAGCTATTTGTTACTACAACCAAAGCGCAACACGTTGCTCATATCCCGCCCTTGAAAGAGCCGCCAAGATTTGAGCACTTTGCCTATCAAGCCGAATTAATGCGTAGCCCTTTTGTACCACCTTCGCGTGAGTTAACGGAAGAAGTTGTTGATACCAGCAAAGATTGTTTACAACCGGACTTAAAGCGTCGAAAAGGACGATTAGAAACTTATCCTTTAGATAATTTAAAAATGCGTGGCACCTTAAGTGAAGCCGATACAACTTGGGCGTTAGTTGAAACAAATGACGGCAGTGTTTATCGGATGGGCGTTGGTGAGTATTTAGGTCTGTTTAATGGACGCATTTCTAAAGTTACTTCACAAAATGTCGAAGTAGTAGAATTAATTCCAGATGGTTCAGGTTGTTGGTCCGAAAGGACGAGCAATTTAGAACTTTCTGGAGAATAACGAGCGAAGGATGAGGGAATAATGAAATCTTCTGCCGCGATAAAAGTCCCGTTAATTTCTTCAGGCTTAATCAAGTCTGTTATTGGGATCGCATTGGTATTTGGAATTTTGCCATCGAGTTATGCTGCAAACCGATTAATGGATGTTAAGTACCATGCCTTGGTTGACCATCAGTTAGAGCTAGAGTTGGTATTTGAAGAAGCGGTAACACCGCCAGTTATTGACTCTAATGCCTCGCCTGCAGAGCTCGTATTAACCTTTGATAATAGTATTTCTGGTTTATCTAAGGATCGCTTACCCATTAATCAAGTCGGTGTAACTGACATGATGACTGAGCAGCAGGATACTCGTCTTAAAGTCACCTTAGGTATGTCCAAAGTGAAACCTTACCAAGGTTCAGTCATGGGTAACTCATATCGACTCACTATTAATGATGAGGTTGCAGGCGCTCAGACTCAGGCAGAAAATCCCTTCGTTAACAGCATTAAAAATATCGATTTTCGTCGTAATGAAAATGGTGGCGGTGAGTTATTAGTCTATTTGAATAACCGCTCGGTTGCCGTTAACGTTGAGCAAGTGGGCGCTAAACTCGAAGTTAAGTTATATAACACTGATATTAATAGTGATCTGCTTTATGTTATGGATGTGAAAGATTTTTCAACACCAGTAAAAAGCTTCGAGACATTTAAAGAAGATCTAACAACGCGCATTTTAGTTGATATTGCTGGGGAATATGAGTTCAGTTATAAGCAAGAGGATAATCTCTTTAGACTCTCGATGAATAAAGTTGAGAGAGTTGCCGCCAAGAAAGATGTTAAAAAATACAATGGCCGTACTTTGTCGCTTAACTTTCAAAATATCCCTGTACGTACTGTTTTGCAGATCATTGCTGACTATAACAATTTTAACTTAGTCACGAGTGATACTGTTGAAGGCAACATCACCTTGAGATTGGATGATGTGCCTTGGGACCAAGCATTAGATTTGATTCTACAAACTAAAGGCCTAGATAAACGTATCGAAGGCAACATCTTAATGGTGGCACCGAGCGAAGAGTTGGCTATTCGTGAAAGCCAAAATCTCAAAAATAGGCAAGAAGTTAAAGAGTTAGCACCTTTGTATTCTGAGTACTTGCAAATTAACTATGCCAAAGCGATCGACATTGCTGAGCTGCTGAAAAGCGCAGATTCTAGCTTACTATCGCCACGCGGCTCAGTCGCGGTCGATGAACGTACCAACACTGTACTTGTGAAAGATACGGCAGAAACGATTGAGAACATCCATCGTTTAGTCGAAGTACTCGATATCCCTATTCGTCAAGTACTGATCGAGTCACGTATGGTAACGGTCAAAGATGATGTCTCTGAAGACTTAGGCATACGTTGGGGCGTAACGGATCAGCAGGGCAGTAAGGGAACCTCTGGTACATTAGAAGGTGCTCAGAGTATTGCCAACGGCATCATTCCAACTCCTGACCAACGTTTGAACGTTAATTTACCTGCGGCGGTGACCAATCCAACAAGTATCGCATTCCACGTTGCTAAGTTGGCAGATGGTACTATTCTTGATTTGGAATTGAGTGCGTTAGAGCAAGAAAATAAAGGTGAAATTATCGCCAGCCCTCGTATTACTACCTCTAACCAAAAGGCGGCTTATATTGAGCAGGGGGTGGAGATACCTTATGTGCAGTCGACTTCAAGCGGTGCAACCTCGGTCACTTTTAAGAAAGCCGTGTTGTCCTTGCGAGTTACACCACAAATTACACCAGATAACCGCGTTATTTTAGATTTGGAAATCACCCAAGACTCTCAGGGCAAGACGGTTGACACACCAACGGGTCCCGCTGTCGCCATCGATACTCAACGTATTGGCACTCAAGTGCTAGTTGATAACGGTGAAACCATAGTCCTTGGTGGTATTTATCAGCAAAACTTGATCAGCCGTGTGAGTAAAGTCCCTATTCTGGGTGACATTCCCTTAGTCGGTTTCCTGTTTAGGAACACAACAGACAAAAATGAGCGTCAAGAGCTACTTATTTTCGTAACCCCCAAAATAGTCGGCGAGAAGATCTAAGCACTTGCTATGTATCGACTAAAGCCAGCAGTGATTGCTGGCTTTATTATTACTGGAATACAATTCTTTGCATAAATAGCGCACATGGCTTGCCATAGTAGACCCTAAGCTGAGATAATCCTCGGTCAAGTCTCATAAGAGCAAGGTAACATATAGGTCGGCTTGATGTTGAGTCGATATAGGCATACTTTTCAATAAGATTCAGACGTACAAGAAATGGCTGAAAAACGTAATATTTTTCTGGTAGGCCCTATGGGCGCAGGTAAAAGCACAATTGGTCGCCATCTGGCGCAAATGCTGCATTTAGAATTCCACGATTCGGATCAAGAGATTGAACAACGCACAGGCGCTGATATTGCTTGGGTGTTTGACGTCGAAGGTGAAGAAGGCTTCCGTCGTCGTGAAGCTCAGGTTATTGCTGATTTGTCTGAGAAACAAGGTATCGTCCTTGCCACCGGTGGTGGTTCAGTACAAAGCAAAGATATCCGTAATCATCTGTCTGCTCGTGGCATTGTGGTTTACCTGGAAACCACTATCGACAAACAGGTTGCTCGTACTCAAAGAGACAAGCGACGCCCATTATTGCAAGTGGATGATCCTCGAGAAGTGTTGGAGAATCTTGCAGAGATCCGTAATCCATTGTACGAAGAAATTGCCGATGTGATTGTCAAAACCGATGATCAAAGCGCAAAGATCGTCGCCAATCAGATCATTGAGCAATTAGGTTTTTAGGCAGAATTTATGAAGCAAATTCAGGTTGATTTAGGTGTACGTAGTTATCCCATTTACATTGGCCAGAATTTGATGAGTGATGGCGAGACCTTGTCTCGCTACCTGCTTAAAAAACGTATTCTTATCGTCACCAATGAAACTGTCGCGCCTATGTATCTTAAACAGATACAAGAGACGATGGCTTCGTTTGGTGAGGTAGAGAGTGTTATCCTTCCCGATGGCGAACAATTCAAAGACTTAGCACATCTAGATACTATTTTTACTGCACTGCTGCAGCAAAACTATGGTCGAGATTCTGTGCTGGTGGCTTTGGGTGGCGGCGTGATTGGTGATATGACGGGCTTTGCCGCGGCATGTTATCAACGTGGGATCGATTTTATTCAAATTCCGACAACTTTATTGTCGCAGGTGGATTCTTCCGTCGGCGGTAAAACGGCTGTTAACCATCCTCTTGGTAAAAACATGATTGGGGCCTTTTATCAGCCACAAATCGTGCTTATCGATACTTTATGTTTACATACGCTTCCAGCGCGCGAGTTTGCGGCGGGAATGGCGGAAGTCATCAAGTATGGCATCATGTGGGATGCTGATTTTTTTCAATGGCTTGAAGATAATGTAACGGCGCTAAAAACCTTAGATGCCGAAGCATTAGTTTATGCTATCTCTCGTTGCTGTGAGATTAAAGCTGATGTGGTTAGCCAAGATGAAACTGAGCAGGGCGTGCGTGCTTTGTTGAATCTGGGTCATACCTTTGGTCACGCGATTGAAGCCGAAATGGGCTACGGTAATTGGCTGCATGGTGAAGCCGTGTCAGCTGGCACAGTCCTTGCTGCTAAAACAGCTAAGGCACTGGGGCTTATCGATGAGTCAATCGTTTGTCGTATCATACAGTTACTACAAGCTTTTGATCTTCCAGTGAGTGCGCCGGAATCTATGGATTTCGACAGTTTCATTCAACATATGCGACGCGATAAAAAAGTTTTAGGCGGTCAGATTCGACTGGTGCTCCCAACGGCAATAGGCCGCGCGGATGTGTTTAGTCAAGTCACAGAATCTACCCTTGAACAGGTTATTCGCTGCGCATAAAAACTGTGTGGTGGGTGAGTGACGTTTCAGGGTTCTGTCTTGCTTCCTTCTCAGGAAGCCCTCATACAAAGAATGCATCATGTTGCCAGTTATAGCGATCAGCTGCTGGTGCTTTCTGGTGTCAGCGGTTCAGGAAAAACGACATTAGTTACCGGATTAGCGACCGATTTTGACGAGTCAAATGCGGCATTTGTGATTTGTCCTATGCATGCCGATAACGCTGAGATACGCCGCAAAATTTTAGTCCAGTTAATTTCATCCCCTATTTTTGACGACGACATTCCCCTTGCCGATACCCTGTTGCGGCTTGCGAGCACGCAAACTAAACCTTTACATATTATTATCGATGATGCGCATTTATTACCTAAGGCGCTATGGGCTGAGTGTATTATTCTCAATCAGATCCAGTGTGCGGGTAAGAATATTGCCGTCACGCTCACGGTTCCACCGGCATTCTTAGCGGACCTATTGCCACAATTACCCGAGCAATTGCGGCGGCAAATATTGCCTATCAGTATTGAGCCGTTAACCATGCCAGAGCGTGAAGCTTTGTATCAAACATTGCTGAGATACAGCGATCAAAACCCTTTTACGCCAAGGGAAATCGTACGCAGTCAGCTTGAGAAGCAAACGGGTACGCCGCAAGAAGTGGTCAATCTGTTAGATAAAGCCTTGCATAGCCCGCAAGAGAAAACATCTTCTTGGATGAAATATAAAGCTGTGATGGTGACAGCTGTGAGCATGTTGTTAGCGCTAGGTATTTGGCTTGGTGTTACTCAACCATTTTCTGAAGAGCAAGCCCTAGAGACTGCGACTTTTCCTGCGATAGATTCACCCGCTTTCTTGTCCTATGGGCAAAAAATCTTAGCCCCCTATTTTGCTCTGCGCACTGAACAATTAAAGTTTGCCACTGTAACCGTGAAAGTTAACGAACTAGATACATCCAAAGCCAAAACAGAACCGGCTGTCGATCCATTAAGTGAATTTCATGGTGAGGCACCACATCCAGAGCCTGATGATGGAGCCTTAGTGAGTGTTGGTGAAGTGAGTAGCAAGTCTTTTGGTGATGATGAGCCAACTGTGGATGCAGAGCCTCAAGCTAAAACGGTAGATGTTCAGTCTCCAGCGCCAGAGGTGGCAAAGGTTGATAAAACAGTTTTGGAACCGCAAAAGCCACTCAAAGGTTATACCGTACAAATAGCGAGTGTTGCTCAGTTAGATACCCTGAGTTCGACATTAAAGAGTCTTGAGAATGTCGAGGGCGTTCGAGTCGCAAAGTATAAACAGCGGTGGGTTGTTCTCGTTGGTCACTACAGCAGTAGCAAATTGGCTTCGAATGCGGCGGCTCAATTGGTTAAGGAGTATCGTTTTGAGCAACCTTGGGTCAGAAAATGGGCCGATTTGAAAGATTATCAAGTAGAAGAAAGTCTCTCAAATCGTGAAATTTCAGAATAAACAGAGTACAATCATGACCTTTATTTTTGTCGGCATTCATCAAGTTAAATGATAAAAAAACACAGAGCCTTCCTTAAGTGGGCTGGCGGTAAATTTAAATTGGTGGATGATTTAGCCAGTTATTTACCCGCAGGAGACCGTTTGGTCGAGCCGTTTGTGGGTGCAGGATCCGTTTTCTTGAATACGGATTATCCTAGCTACCTGCTCTGTGACATTAATCAGGACTTGATCGAGTTATATCAGATAGTGAAGCATCAACCAGAAGCATACATTGCCGCAGCTAAAGCATTGTTTGTCGATAAGATGAACCAAAAGGAAGCTTACTATCAGGTGCGGACCGATTTTAATAAATGTCGCGACCCTTTCCAGCGTTCTGTGTATTTTCTTTATTTAAATCGCCATGGTTTTAATGGCTTATGCCGTTATAACCGTAAGGGTGGCTTCAATGTGCCCTTTGGTTCCTATAAAAAACCTTATTTCCCCGAAAAGGAAATCTGGGCCTTTTCTGAAAAAGCGCAACGTGCTGAGTTTAAATGCATTGGTTACGAAAAAGCCTTTGAGCAGACACGCAGTGGCGATGTTATCTATTGCGATCCACCTTACGCACCGTTATCTACTACATCCAGTTTCACGACATATGTTGGTGCAGGTTTTAGTTTAGACGATCAAGCACTGCTTGCTCGTCATTCGCGCCATACCGCGTTAGAGCGTGGTATTCCGGTATTGATTAGTAATCACGATATTCCATTAACTCGCGAGTTATATCGCGGCGCGCATTTAGCGAAAATTCAAGTGCAACGCAACATTAGCCAAAATGGCAGTGGTCGTAACAAAGTGGATGAGTTGATGGCGCTATATGATGAGAACTACGATCCAAAAGACGACTAGTTTCAACATAAATAACGTTTAGCTAAGCACTTGTCCTACGAGAAACATCAGACTTACCACTAGGATGACAGCTAACACTATGCCCATCACTATGTAGGGCAATGGGGAACTGGTTTGAAAATCTTTTTTACGATTTTCGCTAGTTTGTACCCCGAAAAAGGCGGCAATGGTACTGTGGAATACTTGCCAAATGCGGCTAAGCATTAATAGGCGAGATGCGACGTAGTGGGCTTGAGATCATCCATAGGTTTATCTTGATGACCATGTAATAGCTCAAGTAGATCGACAAAGTGGAACTGACTTGAACGGTTTTTACCTGTAAGCCACGTTTTCCAGCTTAAGGTTTGTGCTTGATCGGCGCAGCGATTATTAGGGTGGCTACTGGGCAGAGCATTGTTGTAACGAGTGTCATTGCTACAAGCGCAAGATGCAGTTTCGGTATTTTCCGTAAGTTTTTCAACGCCAAAAGCTAGCGTGGCCACTACAACTGCAGTAAATGCCAACATCATAGATGACTTAAATGTCACCGACCTAACATAGTGTGAAAACTGACTAAACCGCTCCATCATAACGCTTCCTTTGGAATGAACCAGCACTGCGCCTCGAGTATAACAAACTCGCTTAGTTTATGAACAAAAAATTATCAATTCCAGCCAAAATGCTCGGAAATATTAGCTTATTTTACCGAATCTAAGCCCCAATTTACTGCGATAGCTGCAGAGTGTGCTGCTTTGCTGACATAGGCATAGCGGATCAATTGCCAGAAATGTGGCTTTAGCTATAGAGGCTTAGCTTGGCTCAGGGTAAAATAAGGCACTTTTTATCCAAATAGCAGCGAGTGTTTTATGCGTCCATTCTTGATTGCTCCATCAATTTTATCTGCCGATTTTGCCCGTTTGGGTGACGATGTAAAAGCTGTGTTAGATGCGGGAACCGACGTAGTACATTTTGATGTGATGGATAATCACTATGTTCCTAACTTAACGATTGGCCCTATGGTGTGCCAAGCACTGCGTAACTATGGGATTACCGCTGATATTGATGTGCATTTGATGGTCAAGCCGGTTGACCGTATCGTGCCTGATTTTGCTAAAGCGGGCGCGTCTATTATTACTTTCCACCCTGAAGCCTCTGAGCATGTCGATCGCACTCTTCAGCTCATCAAAGAGTGCGGTTGCAAGGCGGGTCTCGTGTTTAATCCTGCGACACCACTGCATTATCTTGACCATGTGATGGATAAACTCGACGTGATCCTATTGATGTCAGTGAACCCTGGTTTTGGTGGTCAATCCTTTATTCCATCAACCTTAGATAAGCTGCGCCAAGTGCGTGCGCGTATTGATGCCAGTGGTTTTGATATTCGTTTAGAAGTCGATGGCGGCGTTAAGGTCGACAATATCGCCGAAATCGCGGCCGCTGGTGCGGACATGTTTGTTGCGGGCTCGGCTATTTTCGGCAAGCCTGATTATAAGGTCGTTGTTGATGAGATGCGTGCCGAACTTGCTAAAGTTGGGGCATAGCCATGTGGGATAAGATTAAAGCGATTGCGTTTGATCTAGATGGCACGCTGATTGACAGTGTGCCGGACCTAACCGTTGCTACGCAGGAAGCCTTGACTGAGTTAGGTTTGAAGAGCTGCTCTGAGGCGCAAGTTCGTACTTGGGTCGGTAACGGTGCAGAGATGTTGATGCGCCGTGCTATGAGTCATGCTTTGGGTACGGATGTTGAGCAAACAACCCTTGATGCGGCTATGCCGATTTTTATGCATCATTATCAAGAAAATCTTGAAAAGCACAGTGCGCTGTATAGCGACGTGCATCAAGTGCTGCAAACTTTGTTTGATGCAGGCTTTAAGTTAGCGGTTGTCACCAATAAACCCTATCGTTTTACCATGCCATTACTCAATGCTTTTGGGATTAACGACTTTTTCAGCTTAGTGTTAGGTGGCGATACCTTAGCTAAGATGAAGCCTGACCCTTTGCCGCTGCAGCATTTATTGCATGAGTGGCAATTGGAGAAAACTGAGTTATTGATGGTCGGCGATTCTAAAAACGACATTTTAGCGGCGAAAGCGGCTGGGATAGCGTCAATCGGCTTGACCTACGGCTACAACTACGGTGAAGATATTGGCCTCAGTGGCCCAGATGCCGTATGTGAGCAATTTAGTGAGATTCTGAACTGGGTAAAACCTACCAAGTAATGGGGGGTTACCTGTTCTTTAGTCGATTTTTTTTAGTCTTTTTATATATAGATAGTGGAGCAATGACGTAATGACCAAACCCATAGTACTCAGCGGTGCACAGCCGTCCGGCGAATTAACCATAGGTAACTACATGGGTGCATTGCGTCAATGGGTTGCGATGCAAGATAGCCACGACTGCCTGTATTGTGTAGTTGATTTGCATGCCATTACTGTGCGCCAAGATCCTAAAGCATTGCGCGAAGCGTGTTTAGATACCTTAGCCCTGTATTTGGCCTGTGGCGTCGATCCTAAAAAGAGTACAGTGTTTATCCAGTCACAGGTGCCACAACATACGCAATTGGGTTGGGCATTAAACTGCTATACCCAAATGGGCGAGTTGAGCCGCATGACTCAGTTTAAAGATAAATCACAAAAGCACGCTAACAACATCAACGTGGGTTTATTTGGCTACCCAGTGTTGATGGCGGCGGATATTCTGATTTATCAAGCGAATGAAATCCCCGTTGGTCAAGATCAGAAGCAACACCTTGAGTTAACGCGTGATATCGCTACTCGTTTTAACAATGCCTATGGTGATACTTTCACCATTCCTGAGCCGTTTATTCCTGAGCTTGGCGCTAAAGTTATGTCACTGCAGGAGCCGCTAAAGAAGATGTCTAAGTCAGACGATAATCGTAATAACGTTATCGGCCTGCTAGAAGATCCGAAATCAGTGCTGAAGAAGCTGAAAAAAGCCATGACAGACAGTGATGAGCCGCCAGTCGTGCGTTTTGATGTGGATAATAAACCGGGTGTTTCTAACCTGCTGAGTCTCATGTCGGGTGTGACAGGGCAAAGCATTGCGAGCCTAGAAGCCGAGTTTGAAGGCAAGATGTATGGCCATTTGAAAGGTGCAGCAGGTGAAGCGGTTGTGAGCATGTTAGAGCCACTGCAAGAGCGTTACCGCGCGATTCGTAGCGATCGCGCTTACTTAGACCAAGTGATGAAAGCTGGTGCACAGAGTGCGCAGGCGCGCGCCGAAGTGACCCTGAAGAAAGTGTATGAGAAGATTGGTTTGTTAGTGTAATCAATCGATCGATAAATTAAGCCGACGTTCGCGTCGGCTTTTTTGTGCCTGTAAATTCATCCTAAGCCTGTGATTTTAGCCAAGATGAGAAAGCGGCAATCGCAGGTTCTGATAAACGGCGTTGCTTACAAAAGAAGGTAAATTCAAATCCGGTATGCACATCGGGCAGATTCAAGGCGACTAAACGCCCCGTTGTGATATCGCCAGCCACCATAAAGTCCGGCGCTAGGGCTAAGCCTTGGCCAGCAATCGCCGCTTCAATCGCCATCACAATATGACTAAACACATGCTGTTGTTCGTTATCGAGTGGTATTTGGTGCGCCGATGACCACTTATGCCAGTCGAGTCCGAGCGGGCCTTCATCAACCACCAGTAGAGCTTGTTGCTGGAAATTACTCAGGCTTATGTCGCGCCATTTAAGGTAAAAACTGGGGCTGCATACAGGAATTAAACGCTCTTTGTGCAGTAACTGTTGCCAATAGCCACGTTGATTTAGCTTACCGGCGATGAAGATATCCGCGGTGCTGGTGCTTAGGTCAGGATCTTGGGTGATCATCTCGAGGCGAATTTTCACGCTCGGATATTGGCGGCGAAAATCGGCGAGTCTTGGGATCAACCATTTTACTGAGAATGAGCTGTAAACGGCTAGGCAGAGCTGTTGATTTGGCGTATCGCGTACTTTTAAGTTGAGGTCGCTTAACTCGTTGAATATCCTCTCTAACTCTAAAAATAGTCCGTGCCCCTTAGGCGTTAACTGCAGTTTACGCCCCTGACGGTCGAACAGTTGCTCGCCAAAATACTCTTCTAATACTCGCACTTGGTGCGACACTGCACTTTGGGTGATGCACAGTTCATCGGCGGCCTTAGAAAAATGCTGCTGTCTGGCGGCAGCTTCAAACACTTGTAGAGCGCGTAATGGCGGGAGCTTTCTCATGATTTTCAATACCTAAAGGCTTTAGTATGAATTTAATTCATCTAGCATGAGAAAGCATCATTTCAGCTTAAGTTTTGCGAGGATTATCATGCCGCCATTGAGATTTATGGATGTTAAAAATGCAACGCCCAGTAGTTATTGGTTTGATTTTATTGATAGTAGGTAACCTATTCAGTGCCTTCTATGATGTGTCGATCAAGTGGTTACCGGACGATGCGAGTGCCTCGACTTTCCTCCTTGTCAGGCAAATCTCTTCAGTATTTATGTTGTTGCCAGTGTGGCTGTATTCGCAGCGTCCGATGACGACACATATCTCAGTTCACCTTTGGCGTGCCAACATAGGCTCAGTTGGCGCGCTTTTTTTAATTATAGGCTTAATGGCATTGCCGCTCGCGACAGTTAGCTCATTGTTTTACTCTGCACCGCTAATGATTATTTTGATGGGGTATTTCTTCCTGAGCGAGAGGATCACCGCTGCTCAGACAATCTGTACTGGCTTAGGTTTTGTCGGCATCTTGATTATCCTGCGGCCGAGTGAAATGAACTGGTACGGCATTGCTGTGCTGTTTTCTGCTTTTACCTTTGCAGTGAATCAGTTAGCACTTAAAAAAGTGCCCCATGCTGAGCATCCCGTGCTAACGCTAATGCTATATAACTTGCTGGGTATTCCGGCAACGTTAGTGATTGCAGCGTTTCAGGGGATTGAGGGTTTGAGTTGGGAGCTGGTGGGCGTGGCCTTGCTGAGCAACGCATTTTTATTGGTTTATCACTGGTTTTGTGTGTTGGCTTACCGCAAGGCCCAGGCGAGTGATATCGCGATTGCGGAATACACAGGCTTGTTGTTTATTGTCTTTTTAGGCTGGTTGTTGTTCGATGAATGGTTGGATAACTTAAGTTGGCTCGGTGCCGCCTTAATCGTATTGCCTTCGTTGTTTTTACCTTGGCTAGGATCGCTCCTATCAAAATCGGCACCTAAGATAGCAGATACATTCACGGGAAAATAACAGCGAGGTAAAGCCTAAGTGGGCGAGTTAGCTCACCACTTAGGCTCAAGTTTTAAATAGGTAAACTGCAAAATTACTTAGCATACTCAAATACTTTCACCACTTTACGCACGCCAGCAGTATTACGGGCGATATCAACAGCTAAGTCTGCTTGTGAGCGATGAATAACCCCCAGCAGGAAGACTTCACCATTTTCAGTGATGACTTTAATGCGAGTCACATCCAAATCTTTTTCGTTCAGCATGCGGCCCTTCACTTTGGTTGTAACCCAAGTGTCATTGCTGCGGGTGGTGAAAGAGGTTGGATTGCCAATGCGGATTTGATTATGTATTTTGCCGCCGAGCTTAAGATCTTGTACGACCTTGATGGCTTTATCCCTTAACGTAGAGTTAGGGGCTTGGCCTATCATAAGTACATTGCCATTGACGGATACACCTGTGATATTCGTTTGTTTTTTAAGATCTTCTTGCTCTAGCAGTGCGCTGGTGATCTTAAAATCAGTATTGGTATCATCAAGCTGAGTCTTAACAGTACGTTCGTCGTTGGCCATCATAGCGCCACTGACTGCGCCCACCATAACGGCACCGGCGCAGCCTTGAAGCAGCAAGCAAACCATTAACAGCGGGGCAGCGTGTCTCATTGCTGCTCGTCCTGTGGGAAGAGGGTGCGGTCAATATTGTCACACAGGCAATGGATCACCAGTAGGTGCACTTCTTGGATACGTGCAGTGACATTTGAAGGTACACGGATTTCCACATCGTTTACGCTCAGTAGGCCAGCCATAGCGCCGCCATCTTTACCTGTTAGCGCTACGATAGTCATGTCGCGGCTTAATGCGGCTTCAATGGCTTTAATCACGTTACCTGAGTTACCACTGGTCGAGATTGCTAGCAGAATGTCGCCCGGTTGACCTAAGGCAAAAATCTGTTTTGAGAAAATCTCATCATAGCTATAGTCGTTGGCGATAGCTGTGATGGTTGAAGTATCGGTAGACAGAGCGATGGCTGGTAAGGGGGGACGCTCAATCTCGTAGCGGTTTAGCAGTTCTGCTGAGAAATGTTGCGCATCACCAGCACTGCCGCCGTTACCGCAAGCAAGGATTTTATTGCCACCCAAAAGACAGTGCACCATCATCTCGGCCGCTTTGGCGATGGATTCTGGCAGTGCTTCGGCTGCATCGATTTTTGTCTGGATAGATTCAGTAAAGCTGTCTTTAATGCGTTCTAACATGGATAAATCCTTTCAGGATAAAGTGTTGCTATCATGCCATATTTCCACAAGCGTGTTGAGGCACAGACGTTAAAATAATTTGTGTAGTCACTCTTTCACTATTGGCGCTTAAAAGGCATCGACCAGCCAATGAATTTGATCGGCTTCCATGGCGATGACATCGAAACGACAGGGCACATCGAGTCTATTGAGTTGTAAATAGTGGCTAGCCGCTTTGCGAATTCGCGAAATCTGCGCGCTGCTTAGGGCCTGTAATGCGCCGCCATATTGATTTGCCGAACGATACTTCACTTCGACAAATACCCAATGGTTTTTATGGCGCATGATTAAATCAATTTCCCCAAACGGATAGCGGACATTACGTTCGACAAAAGTTAAGCCTTGTTGTTCAAGGTAACGTTGGGCGTGCGATTCTGCCTGCTGTCCGAGTGTCATAACTGGCGGAAGCTACCTCTTTCATAACGCCCCCAGCTTAATTGGCGGTTGACTATGCCATCTGGACTGACAGATAAAGCACCACTGCGACCATTGAATTGATAACCCGTGAATGAGCGCATTTGCGCTAAACGGCCGATCAAATCCATTGCATCATAACCCATAACAAACAAACGTTTCTGACTGTTATTCCAGCCCGAAAATAGTGTGTTGACCATCAGATTTTCTTCGCCGTTTTGCATTAGCCAAGGTGCGTCGCTTAGGGTCAGGTTATTTAAATCCTGCGCCGTTTGTGTGCTTTCATTTTCAACTCGGCTGCGGCTTGAGGTATATAAAGGCACAGGTTGTGTGAAAACGCTAAAGTTTACGTCGATAAAGGCCTTGAGCAGGGTTAGATCCTGTGGCGTTGAAATCATATAAATGGCATCAATATCTTGGCGCGAGCGGAAGTCGGCTTGTACTGAATTGCCTAACAGTTCTTTAATACGGGCGATCCGCTCTTGGCTATCGCGCACGCCAAGGGCATCTTGTACTGTGGTGCGCATTTTATCACCTCCATCGAAGTAGTGAACTTCGACAGGGTTATCGCTCTTCTTTTTCCATGCTTGAATAAAGCTTTCGGCCATGCGTTTGCCAAGGGCATCGTTACTGGCGAGCAGTAACGGCATAGTTACGCCATCTTGATATAAATGCTCGGCCGCATCGGCCGCCTCTTGTGCGGGAGATAATGCAAAGTAGAACTTATTCGGATCGGGGGTGAACTTATCTACTTGATTTAAATATAGTTGTGGCACAGGCGTAGCAGGTGCTGTATTGGCCGTTTTGTCTGGGTTAGCAGTATTAGTCACCGCATTAGTGGCGGCAGTGTTTGCCGCATTGCTCACTTGCAGTTGTTCAATTTCAGTAGGCAATAATGGGCCAATAATAAATTCGGCTCCCGCAGTTAGCGCCTGTTGGTAAGCGCTGGCAGCATCGTTTGCCGTGTCATAAAAGTTGACTGCGACTTGGTCATTTTGCTTTGCCATGTAACTGGCTAATATGCCTTGGCGAATTGCATTGGCAGCGTTAGCTCTTGGGCCCGTCAGCGGCAACAGCACAGCAATGTTTTTTGGCGTAAATGGCTTAGCGTTTAAGGCTCTGTCAAGATCGGCGGGTAGCTTAGCCGCTGCAGGATGATAAGGATTTTGTTTCTGCCATTCGCCTAAGTAGCGTACTAACTGTGTCGGATCGACAGCATAATGCTTCGCGATATAAGCCAATTGCAACCAACCCGTAAACACAGGAGTCTTAGCATCTTGGGTAAAGGCTTTTAAGGTTTGTTCGTGCATTGGCTGCAGCACTTGCCAAATCGCGTTATTCACCTCGTTGGCTTGGGCGGGGGGCAAGTAAGTCGTCAGTAAACTCAGTTCACGCACTTGCTCAATAGGCTGTTTATTCAATTGATATAAATGCGCCTTGAATTGGTGATAAGCCGTCATCTGCCAGCTTGGCAAACTCCAATTGCTTGGATAATTGAGAACTTTAAGTGCATCACTATAGGTGGACGTGTGTTCAAGCACGCGCGCGGTCAAGTATTTATGTTCGGCCAAAAATGTTGGGCTCTGATTCAAGCTTGGCTGTATCGATTTAAGTAGCTTCTGCGCTGCTGCGTAGTCGTTGGCATTGATGTAGGCATGGGCTGCGAGCAGCAGATTAGTATCGCGCTGCTGCGGATCTTTGCTATTGGCGGCTTGTGCCAAATACACATTGGCCGACAAAGGTGCGGATGCTAAAGAGGTGGCCACTGTGGGTGCAGTTCCGGTCGAGGTGGGCGTTGAAGTGCCACAACCCGCCAAGATTACCGATAAAATGGCCACGGAAACGAACTTAGTTGTATTCAGGCTTTTTAACACTGGGCTTCACTCTGGTAAGATGCAGCCTCTAGTTTAACCTTCTCTCGCGCTTGACGAAAGTCTTGGCACTGTCATTACAGAGGTATATATGGACCAAAGCGTCGCACTCTACATAGTTCCTACTCCCATAGGTAATTTGGGCGATATGAGCTCACGGGCAATAGAGGTGCTGAATCAGGTTTCATTGATCGCCTGTGAAGATACTCGCCACAGCGGTAAGTTATTGAGCCACTTTGGTATTACTACAAAAACTACGGCGCTGCATGATCATAACGAGCGTGCTCGTGCCCAGTGGATTGTCGATCAGCTTGCAGCTGGGTTGTCAATTGCATTAATTTCAGATGCGGGTACCCCGCTGATTTCCGATCCGGGTTATCACTTGGTCTCCCATGTGCGCCAATCTGGGTTTAATGTGATCCCTTTGCCCGGCCCTTGCGCGGCAATTACCGCCCTGAGCGCCTCGGGTTTGCCATCGGACCGTTTTTCTTTCGAAGGTTTTCTGCCCTCTAAAGAAAAAGCCCGCGCTGATAAGTTATTGGCATTGAAAGAAGATCCGCGCACGCTGATATTTTATGAATCACCACACCGCATTGAGCACAGTCTAACGACTATGGTTGAAGTGCTTGGTGGCGAACGCCATGTCGTCATGGCGCGTGAAGTGACCAAAACCTTCGAAACTTTTTTATCTGGCCCTGTCTCAGAGGTGCTTGCCACCGTAAGTACTGACCCGAATCAGCAGAAGGGTGAAATCGTGCTTATGGTGCATGGCTACCATTTGAGTGATGACGAAGCGATTCCCACCGTCGCTATTAATACGCTCAAACTCTTATGTGAAGAATTGCCATTGAAGAAAGCCGCAGCAATTGCCGCGCAAATTCATGGACTTAAAAAGAATGCTCTGTATAAATACGGCCTAGAGTCTGATTTATAAGCGCTAAAACGGTTACGAGCGGATTATCTGTGGTGCATCAGGGTGGCTTAGGCTATAATCCGCGCCGAGTTGGCCAGACAGTCGCCGCGTTCGCAAGAACGGGGAGGAAAGTCCGGGCTCCAAAGAGCGGGGTGCCAGGTAACGCCTGGGCGGTGCGAACCGACGACAAGTGCAACAGAGAGTAGACCGCCTGCCTGATTTATCAGGTCGGTAAGGGTGAAAGGGTGCGGTAAGAGCGCACCGTGCGGCTAGCAATAGTTCGTAGCAAGGTAAACTCCACCCGGAGCAAGACCAAATAGGGTTCCGTATGGCGTGGCTCGCGTTGGAACCGGGTAGGTCGCTTGAGCCTGTGAGCGATTGCAGGCCTAGATGAATGACTGTCCAAGACAGGACCCGGCTTATCGGCCAACTCACCTCATTCAACAAAAAGCCCGTTTGTCGTAATGACAAACGGGCTTTTTGTTTTTTAATTTATACGGTAATGATAAATTTTATTTGATTAACTCATTAAAAAATCAGAGTTATCTTGTTCTCCAGTACATTCAGTCTATCGCTTATTTAGCTTTCAGTTTAGCCGCCATTACAGCCATTTCTAGTCTTTCTTCGTTGTAGGTAAAAATTACTCAATGCAGGTAACATCTACCGTTAACTTGGAGGGTTAATAGAAATAAAGTAGTTCCAACCTTTTGTTTTTATGAGTTTATATTGTTTGGTATAGCCATTGCATTGGTTTGTACGCAAAGTGCAGCATCTTGTTGCATTGCACAGTGTTCACCAAGGAGGCTTTCTATGGCCAGTTCAAAAAGCGTAGCAGAACAAACTAACAGTAAAGATAGCGGTGCTTTAAATTCACCCACAACAGCGAAAGCAACTGAAGTGACGCACCATGCTGTTGATGCTGTAGCAGAGAAAGCCGCAGTTGCAGAAGACACTTTGCGTAAAACGGCGGCTAGCTCACAGGAAACTCTGGCGCTCAAGCAGGAGGAAATCAAATTACAACTGCAAAGTTCTTATAGCAAAACCCGTGAGTTGGCAGCGCAAAATCCATTGGCCACAGCTGGGATTGCCTTTGCCGCTGGCGTGGTATTAACGGCTTTATTGCGCCGTCGCTAAGGTGGATTTATGCAAAACCGTGCAAGGTCAGAGGCGCCAGAACAAAGGCCCGTCCAGCATAGTGCGCAAACCGCCAAAACTGGGCAGACAGCATCAGCTGCTGCCCAGCATAAAGTTATTGATCAGGCAATGGAGCAACTGGCTGAAATAGCTGTTCTTAGCAGTTCAGTGAAGCAAGCTTATCTCGAGCAGTTGAAGTTGGCTGGGGAAATAGCAACGGCAGAATGGCGGTTAACAGGGCGTAGCCTCATTATTGCTGCGGCTTTAGTCGTCTGTTTTGGTACTGGCATTACGTTATTCTGGGGCAGTATTTTATTGCTGCTGGGCTATATGCTGTTTCAATTGAGCGGTTCGTTATTGGCCACAGTGAGCGCTTTGGTGGTGCTACAGTTTGTTTTATTGCTTTGGTGTTGGCGTAGTCTTGGCTATGTGCTGTCACAAACTGGCTTTTCGAAGACTTGGCAGCAATTACAGCTTTTGCTCTCGACTCGAGAGTCGGAACATCAAAAATAGGAGGTGCGAGTATGCTAATTCAACAGTTGCTTAAAAAACAGCAGTTGAAGCTGACTGTGCTGACGGAACAAGGCCAGTTGCAGCATGATTTGTTACTGATGAGGAAACGACAATTAGCGCAAAGCAGTCGTGATTTTATAGGATCGACGCCAGGTTTAATCGTCAGTTTTAGCCTTGGCTGCCTGTTTCAAATGCGCCACAACAGCACTGTAAAACTACTGCGTAGCACCTTTGGTTTGCGTTGGATTACCAAACTCATTGCTTGAGAATGATGTAAATGCCGTGATTTTTACCTTAATGATTTCCATTGGTGTAGGTTTCGCTGCTATTAGTTGTCGTCAATGCCGCTACAATTATGCCTCGAGTCAGTAAGTGTAAGTATTTTGCTTGTTGTATAGGACAAGGTGTGGGACTGGCGATAAGTTGTTGAATTTGGCTTAAATAAAGAGCTGCTATGCTATGGGCTAATGTGTAGCTTGGAATAATAAATTCGTCAGTGTTGAAGGTGTTGATCAATTTATTTTCGATATGTTGCACAAGTTTAGTTTGTAATTGTTTAGTTGCTGCATCGAGGTCGCTACCTAGTCTAAATGACATGGAGCGGCGAAACATGCTGTTTCGGCTAAAAGTAATAAGCAGTTTTTCCAATGAGGGTGGTGTGTTAGTTGAAAGCCAGTCTTCGGTTGACCGTAGATCTTCAAAGATATTTTCAAAAATATTTTGATGTAGTGCAATAAGAATATCCAACTTGCGTTTGAAGTAGCGATAAAACGTCGTGCGCCCGACATCGGCTTTGTGCGCAATATCTGCCACTGCAATATCACGATAATCTTGTTGTTTAAGCATTTCCTTGAAAACGTGGAGAACCTTGAGCATCGCTCGCGGGCTTTGTTTTATGCGCATGTGGGGCTTGGTGTGCATACTGGATTTTGCTCCAAATTCAATTCAAGCGTTTGATTATACATTAGCCTCAATGGCTCTTGTGTTGTGATTTTTGCTTAAGTGGAACAGATAGGCTCAGGTGTACCATTTGAAACATTCGGGCGAGTTTGTGTCTGATGGTTAAGAATAATGGGCTTTATAGTGACGGTCATAGGGTTAACTGCAATGACAGTGTTACCTGAAATATGAAATTGTCACTACCTATGGAGAATCTGTGATGAGTGAAAATATTGAAGCTGCTCAAAGTGATAAAACAAATCATCCAATCAAACACAAATTAAGAGTAGGTATTTTTCTTTATCCCGGCATGACGATGCTCGATGCCTATGGGCCACTACAGTTTTTAGCCTTTGTGCCATCATTTGAAACCTTCACTTTTGCGAAAACCAGCACGCTATTACCCTGTGATGCGGGCGTTAACTTACAACCTAATTACGATTTCGATAATTGTCCGCCGATAGATATCCTTTTAGTGCCTGGGAGCGCAAATCCTTTAGTGCAAATACAGGATGAGCAAGTCATTTCTTTCTTAAAATGCAAGGGGGAGCAAGCACAATACATTACATCTGTATGCACTGGTGCCTTGATTCTTGCGGCAACAGGTTTACTTAATGGTTATCGCACGACCACTCACTGGGCTTATGCTTCAGTATTGGCACAATATCCTCAAATTACCTTTGAAAATAAACGTATTGTGATTGACCGTAATAGGATCAGTGGCGGCGGTATTACTGCAGGGCTCGATTTTGCTTTGGCACTCATTGCCAATATAGAGGGTGAACAACAGGCTAAAACACTGCAGTTATTGTTTGAATATGATCCTAAACCGCCCTTTAATAGCGGTTCTCCCATATTGGCAGACGCTTCTCTGGTACAGAGAGTTGAGCAGGAGGTTAGGCAGATAGCGTCAGGATTATTTTAGGCCACAAGGCGTCAAGGATTGTCTTAAAAAGTACATAGTTCATACGATTATTATGTACCTTAGGTTTAAAAACTGCTTTTCACTAGGAATCGCCATTCCCAGCTGTTTACTGACTCGCCGCCCGTATAAGGGAGTGAAAAATCAATATGGGCTACGTTGCCATAGCTGGATCGAGAGGAATAAATCCGCGCGCCTATGCCTATGCTACCCAGTGGACCGCTGACTTCGTTATTCTCGGCGAGTTGGCCGCCGGAGGCTTGACCCAGATCGGCAAAGACTGCCCAGCCTAATTCAGCCAGTTGGTATAAGTTGATATTGGGGTAGTTGCGTATCTCGGCGGTCAGTAACCACTGATTATCCCCTTGTTGGTATTCGTTTGGATAACCGCGCACGCCAGTTTCATCCCCTAATCCTTTTGTTAGATCCAGATAAGTGTTCTGTGAAAGGCTAGCCCAAGCTTTGCCATAAGCCGTCCACTTAGGATGGATTTGATAGAAGTATTCGGCTTGAATATCGACCTTATAAGTATCTTTTTGGGTGGTGCCGATAGTGCTTGTTCCCCTCATTTCTAACAGCCACAGTTGATCGTTAAACTTATACCCGCCAGTGCTTTGCCAGTTAACGTGGTAGCCTAAGGGATTATTATCACCTATATCATTGGTTTCTATACCGAATTGCAAATAGTGATGCCAACCTAAGTTAAAGTCTTCATTGTTGGTGATCAGGTGAACATTATTCAGTACGTGGAAATCATCTTCGATAAACTCGTAGGCGACCCAAGGGTACATAAAGTCCCTGTCTTGAGGGAGCATGGAAGTAGGATAGCGCTCAGAATGGATAAACTCGTGCTTGTCTTGGGTGACACCAGTAATAAAGCGAGAAAGGTGCTGACTGTTTTTATTAATTAACCAGCCGTATTGCAGATTGAGATAGTCGACTGTGTGTGTGAACTCATTCACCTCTTGCCCATTTTGTCTGAGGGTATCTGTACGGTTATCGTCTAAAAACTCCGCCGAATACATGGTACTCGTATTGAGGGAATAGAAGGGCTTACTCACATAAACGTGTTTAGCTTGGCCGTCGCTATTGTCGTAGAACTCCGCGGCAACTGTGCCGTGTTCAATAATGCTGAGCGGAGCTTCGAAAGCAAATTTATAGCCATTCCGGGATTCATTGGATTGATATTTAAGTCGAGTGCGGATCCCCGTTCCAAGCAAGTTGTCTTCTTTGAGCCCGAAGGAGTAGCGGGTGTCGCCACCTGAACTACTCAAACTCGCTGTCGGTAATAATGACCAATTATCCCAGGTCTCCACCACCACGGACTCAACGGATGGATCGACATCGGCTTGGGGATCTTTTTCTGCGATATAAATTTTCGCATCGCGAATGTAAGGCATTGCCCGCAAAAGTCGTTGGGATTCGTCGAGATCTTTTTGTGTAACAGTATCATTTTCGCTGAAGGTTAGATTATCGAGAACCACATATTCTTTGGTATTGATATGCAGGGCGTTAGCCCAGCTGTGAATGAAAAAAGCATCGGGATCTGACTCATCGAAAATGGGGTTGTTGACCACCACAATCTTGCTGACTTTTTGTTTTGTTTGATCTTGGTTTGCGGGATCGGCGAGCTTAGCCTCTTCTGCTTGGGCAACCCTGATTAGGTTGCCAACACAACAAGATAGGATGCATGCATACTGAAAAAATTTCTGCATAAAAGGCCACTCCCATGAAATCGACGACTGCAGCGAAAACAATTTCACGTTGCAATTCACAATTTAATAACACATGGAAAACGAGTGTTAGTCAAGGAAACATTTTAATAAGTTTCTTATTTTACTTAAGGTTAGCTTAAGATTATCTTGAGGTAGCGGCTGGGCGCGGGCTCCAGCCGGATTAGCGATTGTTACAGTGTACGCCTAGGTGGGACAGCGACGTTAGCAAAGATGAGCCCCGCAATCAGCGACATAAAAATCAAAAAGATTTGCGAGCCTATGTGCGACTGATTGAGCATGGTCTCACCTGAGATCAGTGCATTGAGTCCGATATAGGTTTTACTGCCGGGGACTAAGATCACTATTCCCTGCAACAGGGCGATGGAGGCAGGCGCCTTCATCCAGCGGGCGAAGAGGTTAGAATAAATTCCTACTGCCAAGGCACCAAAGAAGATCCCCACCGAATCACCAAAATAATGTCCGCCGAGCATGGCTGAGAAAAACGCCACTATCCCAGCCAATACGCCCCAAGGCGAATCTTGCATCCGTGCTTTGAAGATAAAAACCAGCGCCATAGATAGAATCGGAACCGCCGACCATATCGCCCAGCGAGGTAAACCCTCAGGTTCTATGTGAATCGCTTCGCCGAACATAGCTTTACCGATTGCCATGCCGAGCACTGCGCCAAAGTACAGCTTAAATAATTGCATGCTCGCATCCATGATGCGCGCCGTGCCAGAAATTAAATCCCGTGCGGCGAGTTCAGCTAAACCTAAGGTTAAGGCTAAGCCGGGAATAAAAATAATAATGGAGGAGAGGATTACTACTGGGATATTAATATTTGGATCGATACGCGCTATGCCACAGGCTGCGATGGCGCAAAGGATAGTGGCGAAGGGTTCGAGCACTTCGGCCATGCGGGCCGAGCGTTCGGCACGGTATACCAAGCCATAGACGAATAAGCCTAATAATCCTGACCAAAATACATCGTTCCAACCCGTGCCCATCAGCATAGCGAAAGCGGCGGCAGAAGTTCCAAAAGAAAAGCAAGTTAATACAGGGCCATAGGGATTGGGTTTATTGGCGATTTCTTCTAAGCGATCTAAGGCCTCGGCCAAAGTGCGTTTACCTGAGGTTAACTCATCGACCAATTCATCGGTGCGGGCGAGTGAGCCTAAATCGAGTTCACCGGGCTTAACGCGAGCGGCATGGTTATATTCTTGATCGGTATCATGTTGCAAAACGAAGGTCATCGACGTCGGAGAAATAAGGAAATAGCCTTCGATACCTAAGGTGCGAGCAACGGTTTGTAAGTGGGTTTCTAGACGATAAGCGGGTGTGCCAAACTTATGCAAGGCTTTGCCTAGCTTTATGATAAATCTGCGTTTTTCGATAAACTCGTCGTTATCCAATCGGGGTATTCACTGTATAAAAAGTTGTAGGGAATGACGCGCGCATATTAACCTATCTTGTCTATAAAAGGTTAATGGCTTTTAACCTTAATACAAATAAATTGCTGATTTTTTGCAGCTCGGGCTATAGTCAGCTTTTTGATAAGGGGAAATAGGCATGTCTTTGATGGTAACGGGTCTTTACGCTAGCCTCACAGGGCTATTAATTGTCGCTTTGGCTTATCGAGTAGTGAAATTAAGGCGAGGTCAGAAAATCGGCCTAGGGGATGGTGGTAACAGCGCCTTAGCTTTGGCTAATCGAGTGCATGTTAACCTGATTGAAAATGCGCCTATCGTATTGATTTTAATGCTGGTGGCCGAAGCGGGTGGCTTGCCTGCATTTTATTTACACTGTTTTGGGACTGTGTGGATAGTGGCGCGCTTACTCCATGCTATTGGCTTAACTCAAGGCCAAGGTGGTTATCATTTTGGTCGTTTTTGGGGCGTATTGCTCACTTGGCTAGTGATTATCAGTTTGGCGTTGGTGAATTTGCTGCATTTTGCTCAAGGTTTAGGAAAGGGTCTCTAGGCTCGCAGGTTTGGGCGGTCAGTTCCGCCCTAAGCCATATCCATAGCGGATTTAGGGGTATTACGCTTCCGGCTCAAATACCCCTGAAAATGCCTCGATTGGTGTTTTTTTAATCGCATCTATCCTCCATTCCCTGCTATACTCCGCGTCCCTAAATTGGCGTAACTTATTTTCGTGGCGCCTTTATTTGACATTACGTTTTCGGGTCACAATCCATGCAAGTTGAATCCACACTCTTTAGTCATCCCAAGTATTGGGCCACGGGCGACAGCACTGCGCCTTTCTTACCTATGTCTCGCAAGGAGATGGATAAGCTTGGTTGGGATAGCTGTGACATCATCATAGTCACAGGCGACGCTTATGTGGATCACCCAAGCTTTGGCATGGCAGTGATCGGCCGTATGTTAGAGGCTCAAGGTTACCGAGTTGGGATTATTTCCCAGCCAGATTGGTCGAGCAAAGACGCCTTTATGCAATTGGGTCGTCCAAATCTGTTTTTTGGCGTCACCGCCGGCAACATGGATTCGATGATTAACCGTTACACCGCAGATCGTCGTTTACGTTCTGACGATGCTTATACCGCGGGTGATATTGGCGGCAAGCGCCCAGATCGCGCCGTGACTGTGTACACCCAGCGTTGTAAAGAAGCCTTTAAAGATGTGCCTGTGATTATTGGTGGTATCGAAGCCAGTTTGCGCCGCATCGCCCATTACGATTATTGGTCGGACAAAGTACGCCGTAGTGTGATTTTCGATGCTAAGGCCGACATTCTGATGTACGGCAATGCCGAGCGTCCTTTAGTCGAAGTGGCACGCCGCTTAGCTGCCGGTGAACCAATAAGCTCGTTGCATGATGTGCGTGGCACAGCCGTTATCCGTAAAGAGCCGCTGCCCGAATGGCGTGGTATGGACTCGCGCAAGATTGACCAACTGCACAAGATAGAGCCGTTGCCGAATCCTTACGGCGCCGATGATGTGGGTTGTGCTAACTTGTCCGGCCCGTCGGATGTGAAGATATTCGATAACGAAGCCCCTAAGCCAATTAGCGTTCAGCCGCCTAAACCTAAGCCATGGGATAAAACCTATGTGCTGCTGCCAGCGTTTGAAAAAGTCTCTGAAGACAAATACTTATATGCCCATGCTTCACGGATTTTACACCAAGAGCAAAACCCAGGTTGTGCCCGCGCGTTATTTCAACCCCATGGCGACCGCGCCGTTTGGGTGAATCCGCCCGCATGGCCGCTCAATACCGATGAGATGGATGCCGTATTCGATTTACCTTACCAGCGTATTCCTCATCCGATTTACGGCAAGGAAAAAATTCCTGCCTATGACATGATCAAGACGTCTATCAACATCATGCGTGGTTGCTTTGGTGGCTGTTCTTTCTGCTCGATTACCGAGCATGAAGGTCGAATCATTCAGAGTCGCTCACAAGAGTCGATTGTTAAAGAAATCAAAGATATTCAGGAAAAAGTGCCTGGCTTTACTGGGGTGATTTCCGATTTAGGTGGCCCAACCGCCAACATGTATCGTTTAGGTTGTACTAGCGAAAAGGCCGAAAAAACCTGTCGGCGTTTATCCTGTGTGTTCCCATCGATTTGCGGCCACTTAGGCACAGATCATAAACACACTATCGACCTGTACCGCGCGGCGCGTGCCGTCCCTGGCATCAAGAAAGTATTGATTGCCTCTGGCGTGCGTTACGACTTGGCGATCGAAGATCCGGCTTACGTTAAAGAGTTAGTGCAGCACCATGTGGGCGGCTACTTAAAAATCGCCCCTGAGCATACCGAAGAAGGTCCGCTCAGCAAGATGATGAAGCCCGGCATGGGCGCCTACGATAAGTTTAAAGAATTGTTCGACAAGTTTTCTAAGGAAGCGGGTAAAGAGCAGTTCCTGATCCCTTACTTTATTTCGGCGCATCCAGGCACGACCGACGAAGACATGGTGAACTTAGCGCTGTGGTTGAAGGAGCGTAAGTTCAAGCTCGACCAAGTACAGAACTTTTATCCGTCACCGATGGCGAATGCGACCACGATTTATCATACCGAGTTAAACTCGCTGAAAAACGTCAAGCACACCAGCGAAGTGGTATCTGTGCCGAAGAAAGGGCGCCAACGTCGCTTGCACAAAGCATTGCTGCGTTATCACGATCCTGCGGGTTGGCCATTGATCCGTGAAGGCTTAACCGCCATGGGGCGTGAAGACTTGATCGGTAATAGTCCGCATCAGTTAGTGCCGCCAGAAGGTCGAAATGAGCGCGGACCTAAGTGGATGAAAGATGCCAACCAAGGCCAAAAAGCCTTTACTCGCTTCTCGGGCAATCAGTTTGATGACCGCAAGGGCGACGGTAAATCTAAAAGTGCAGCTAAAGGCGGCGCGCAAGCTCAGGCTGGTGCTGAGTCAAAACCAGCCGCTAAAGGCGGAAAACCCGCAGCGAATGGCGCTAAGCCAACGGGATCTAAACCAACTGGCTCTAAACCCAGCGGAGCCCATTCGAGCCGTCCGGGAGCAAAAGCGCCCTTCGGCCAGTCTGGTTTTAAGGCAAGTGGCTCTCAAGCTAAAAGCGGTTCTCAGGCTAAAGGTGGAAGTCCATCAAAGAGTGGTGGTAAACCAGCAGGTAAGCCATCTCAAGGTCGCCAACAGGCCAAGTAATCACTTTTCGCCATCACAAATAATGTTTAAAGGCTGCTCCAGATATGGTTTGGAGCGGCCTAGCTAGCATGGTCATTCCGCTAAAATAGTCCTCAACTGGTATCGCTGGGCGAACTATTATAAGATCCCTGTCTGATGTTTATGTCTACTATTTGTTTATATTCGATATTTTAGCTATACATCTCACCCATATCCGCTGTTCGTTAACTAACATTAGATATTATGAATAAAAAGCGTAGACCCAGTCTTCAAGACGTTGCCGATCAAGTTGGGGTCACCAAAATGACGGTGAGTCGCTATTTAAAAAATCCAACAAGGGTGGCGCAAAGCACTCAAGAGAAGATTGCTGTCGCACTAGAAACCTTAGGTTATATTCCTAATCGCGCTCCGGAAATTTTAGCGCAAGCAACTAGTCGCGCCATTGGCGTGTTAGTGCCTTCGTTAACCAACCAAGTATTTGCTGAAGTGCTGCGCGGTATCGAGAATGTGACCGGCAAACGCGGTTATCAAACCATGCTGGCTCACTACGGGTATCAGGCCGAATTAGAAGAAGAGCGGGTGGCATCACTGCTCTCTTACAATATTGATGGCTTACTCTTGTCCGAAAGTTACCACACGCCGCGTACCGTGCGAATGATTGAAACGGCAGGCATTCCGGTCATCGAAATGATGGATAGCGTGTCGCCTTCGATTCAACAGTGTGTGGGTTTCGATAACACAGCGGCCGCATGCGAAATGGTTAAGGCTATGATTGCACAAGGCTATCGCCACATTGCTTACCTAGGTGCGCGCATGGATATTCGCACTCAGCTTAAGATGCGAGGCTACGAGTTAGCGATGCAGGAGGCTCAGCTCACACCTTTGGCTATGACCACAAATGAGGCCTCGTCGTTTTCCTTGGGGGCGTCGTTATTGCAACAAACATTAGCGAAATATCCCTATGTGGATAGTTTTTTCTGCACCAACGATGATTTAGCGGCGGGGGTGATATTTGAGTGTCAAAGACAAGGCATCAAGATCCCTGAACAAATTGGCGTTGCAGGGTTTCATGGCCATGATATTGGCCAATCTATGACGCCAAAATTGGCGAGCATTATTACGCCGAGAAAAGAGATTGGTCGAATTGCTGCTACTGAGCTATTAGACAGGTTAAATGGCAAAGAGAGAGCAGAATCGGTTATCGATCTGGGCTATCGTATTGATTTAGGGGAAACACTGTAGACTTCCCCTCGTTCTTTCGCTTAACGACTTATGTTTGTCATCACAGGTTATCGTTAGAGAAACGCAGAGATGATGACTGCGACTATGCCGCCCGTCGTACCTATAATGGTCTCCATCACAGTCCACGTTTGCAGCGTTTGTTTTTCTGATAATCCAAGAAAACGGTTAGCGAGCCAGAAGCCTGAGTCATTAACGTGCGAGAGCACAATCGAACCTCCGCCAATGGCAATCGTAATTGCCGCCAATTGAGCACCATCTAAGTTTAGTGGTTCAAGTATTGGGATGATAAGGCCGCAAGCCGTTAACATGGCCACGGTTGCCGACCCTTGGATCACGCGCACCGACGCCGACAAAATAAATGCCAGTATTACAATCGGTAATCCCGAACCTGCCAACATATTGCCTAATGCATCGCCGACACCCGAGTCAATCAGCACTTGCTTGAACACGCCACCAGCACCGGTGACGAGAATAATGATCCCAGCAGGTTGTAACGCACTGCTACAGATTTCCATGATGCGCTCATTGGGAATATTGCGTCTAACGCCTAGCACATAGAATGCGATTAAACAGGCTACTAAAATGGCGGTGAAGGGATGACCTATCAAGGCGAGCCAATTATGCAGATCGGATTTTTCATCAATAAAGCGTGACACAACTGTCTTTAAACCGATAAGCAGCAGTGGGAACACCACAATACTGATTGATAGCGCGAATGAGGGGATCGGTCCGCCTTCTCGTTCACCTTTTTCCTGCTGCTCGTGGGCAGGCAGCTCAACATGGACTTTTTGGGAGATGAGGCTGGCAAAGAGTGGGCCGCCTAGAATCATCGCCGGAATCGATGCCAATAAACCGAAGACTATCATGTAGCCAAAGTCGGCCTTGAGCTGGGAAGCGACCAAAATAGGCCCTGGTGCAGGGATGAGAAATGCCTGACAAGTGGCAATACCCGCGAGCAGTGAAATACCAATTTTAACGACGCTGCCGCCCCCTTTACGAACCACGGCAAAGGCGATGCCAATCAGCAGTACCACAGCAACGTCGAAGAAGAGGGGGAGCGCACAGATAAAGCCTGTAAAGGTCATGGCCCAGTGAGCTTTGTCGTTACCAAATTTATTCAGCAGTGTATGGGCTATCTGATCTAGCGCGCCAGTCTCTTCCATTACCCGGCCAAACATGGCTCCCAAAGCGACCACCACCGCAACAAAGCCCAGTGTTCCCCCCATACCTTGTTGAATCGTATTGGTAATATCAGCTGGGTTCATACCAGAGAAAAGGCCGGCAATGATCGACACCAGTATCAGTGATACTACTGCATGTAATCTCACTTTCATCACTAAGAACAGTAGCAGGGCGATTGAACCCAGTGCTGTCAGAATCAATGACATATCAGACATAAGAGGACTTTTCCTTGTTAGTTAAGTTGTCCACATTTTTGTAGGTTACCGGTAACATGTTACCCGTAATATGGTAGAGTGGGAAGTGACTAAATTCGAGAATTGGCATGAGGTTAACAAAGTGACTGAGAGAAAAAAAGGCAATAGCTATGTGTTCATGGGCGTCTCTAGTTGTGGCAAATCTTCGATTGGTGCCGCGGTCGCTGAGGCGTTAGAGACGAAATTTATCGATGGTGATGACCTGCATCCTAGAGCCAATATTATCAAGATGAAATCTGGCTCACCGCTCAATGATAGCGATCGTGCTCCTTGGCTTGAGCGCATCAACGACGCTGTGTATAGCATTGAGCAAAAGGGTGAAGAGGGGGTTATTGTCTGCTCTGCACTGCGTCGTCAGTATCGTGACTTAATCCGTCAGAACAACAGCAAGCTGGTGTTCATTCATCTATACGGAGATTTTGAATTAGTCAAAACACGCATGTTTGCCAGAAAAGCCCACTTCATGCCGATTGAGCTACTCAAGAGTCAGTTCGACACGCTGGAAATGCCCGCGACTGATGAAGCTGACGTTATCCAAGTGAGTATAGATGGCACTTTCGAAGAAGTCGTACAACGCTGTATTAATGCGATAAATGGCGAAGGGTAAGGTCAACGTTGGCCATTGAAGTCAAGCGCAAAGTCGTAATGCACATCGGCTTAAACCGCTCAATTTTTTAGAAAAAAAGCCACTCCAGAAACTAACTTGGAGTGGCGTAGAGATAATGGTAAGCCTGCGGTACCATCCAATGAGTGTTACGGCGAGCGTTTGTAGACGGAACGTGCGCCGCACCTCAGCCTCAAATAAGCTCACGCATATGAGCGATGACGCGAGCTGCCTATCCTGCTAAACATGATTTAACTCAACATGTGATTAGAACTGTCACTAAAGACTGTTACTCAAAATCGTCCTGCTTCATGCGACTAAGCAATGCCAAAGTAGAATGAGCGCTTTAGAAACCTTAGCTAACATCTCCTTTAGTCCTAAAAAAAGTAGTTAATCCCCACTGCGAAGCTGTTGTCTTCCTGTGCTTCGAGTGCAGGATCATCCATATCACTGAAATCTAGCTTCATCTCGGCAAACATCACAGTGTCGTTACTGTAGCGATAATGCAGCCCCAGCATGGCAAATTGGCGAGTCCATTGACCTTGAATCGGCGTAGCTACATCTGTGTCTAAATCTAAATAACTGAGTACAACCATAGGCACAAAACCGTTGTCGAATTGATAGGCCGTCATCAACTCGACACCAGTGGCGTCGTAGAGATCGCCGTTGACCAGTTCATTATTTTTACTTTTGTGAGCGTTAAAGCCCACATAGAGACCGTTGGCCTCACGTCCTTCGGCATAGTGATAGTAGTCACCATACATGGCACCAATGCCGACAATTTCATTGGTTTCATCGACTTGAGTATTGCCTAAGTGGCCTTCAAAATCGCCGCGGTTAAAACCTGCGAGTAGCTTAAATTTATCGGTTACCGCATAAGTGATACTGGCGCCGTAGCTGCTGTCAAAACTCAGTTCTGAGTTGGTCATCTCGCTACCGTCATCGTTCTTTAGGCTGACATCACCATTGGTTTTGGCGGCATATTGCAGGGCGATTTGTACTGGACCTAAATTATTACGGTAAATGAAGGCGGAATCGGCACGGCCTGTACCTGTGAGGCTGCCATCACCGAAGGTGTAAGCGCCAACGCTGTAACCTGCAAATACGTTCGGTAAATCTGTCGTGCCTGCGACATCGTAATAGGCACCCCATTGTTTACCGAAACTCAGGTTGCCCCATGTATCATGGGACATGCCAACATAACCTAAGCGGTTATAGAGAAAATCATCGGTTTTTTCGGCGGCGAGTTTGCCCCCTTGCATCACTAGCCCATCGTCGCTGGAGACCATGTTGATCCCCCATTCTGTGGTAGCAAAAGCGGTCCAACCATTTTTCTCGCTGCGCTCGAAGCTGAATCTTAGGCGTGACGAGTCGTCGATAACTGAAGTATCGTGGCTGTCATTTAATGCTGCAAACCCTAACCAACCCGTTAAATCTAAGGTATTTTTTTGATCTTTATAGAGTTCAACCGCCTGACTGCTGGTGGCCGTTAATAGCATAGGTAACACTAAAGCGAGACAAGTCTTATTCATAAATCCCCCGATAATGAGCAAGTATTCTCCAGGGGATCATAGGCTTGGCCTATGATCCCAGAGTTATCGTTAGTCGTGATGTGGATGTTGGTATTAATTGTTTCCGATCATGCGTTAGCCGTATTTAGGCTGGACGTGTGTCGGCAACAGGCGCTTGGTTTGAGATCACGCCGAAAATAGTCCAACCGAAGAAGGTGGCTATGGCGCCAAGCATCACTGCGGTTTCGCCAGAGCTGTACAAAGCATAGAAGCTATACAACGCACCGATTACGGCGATCACGTTGGCAACGCGGGCTTTATTGATAGGCACTTTTTGCTGTCTTTGCATTATGCCAAGCGCGGCCATAGATAAGATATAAGGCACAATGTTGGTGACGACGGCGAGGTTAACGAGTGCTTCGAACTGCTTACTCAGTGATGGGCTAATGGTCATCAGCGATAATGCTGTTTGGATCGAGACGATAATAGTCATGCCCCAAATTGGCGCATCGGCTTTGCTGACTTTAGAGAAAATTTTAGGAAAAAATCCTTCATCGGCAGAGGCTTTAAACACTTGGGCAATAGTGAACTGCCAACCTAAGAGTGATCCAGTACAGGAGATAATGGCGCAGGCCATCACGATTTTACCGACCACAGGATTAAACATTTGTGCGAAGGCTAAACCGAATGGCGCATTCGACATGGCAAGCTCGGCGTTTGGCACAATACCGGCAATGACGTTAGTGGAAACGATATAAATCACTGCTGCACCTAAGGTTCCGCCCATCACGGCGATAGGTACGTTTTTTTCTGGGTTATCGACGGCTTCGGAGTTTGCACAGGCCGATTCTAAACCGAGGAACGCCCACAAAGTCATAGCGATAGAACCGCCTAACGCTTTGAAGAATGGCATATCATGCGGGTTCCATGCACCTTTATAGAGGTCGATGTCAAACCAGAACCAACCAATTAAAGATACGCCAATCACTGGCAGAATAATTCCCCACACAGTCACGCTACTGACGCGACCCGTGATGCGGGCACCACCGAAGTTAGCAATGGTTGCCAACCAAAGTACACCAATGGTCGCAAGACAAATTGCCATCGGGCTTAAGTTAACTTCCAGCAACACGGCAGCGTAACCCACGGCAGAGATGGCAATCGCGACGTTGGCGATTAACAGCGAGACGGCATAGGTGTAGTTGGCCATAAAGTTGCCAGAACGGCCGAAGGCATACTCGGCATAACCGCCCATACCACCGGATTTTTTACTGAACATACCGCACTTAGCAAAGGCGAAGGCGAGGGCCGTTGACCCTGCAGCTGTTACTAACCAAGATAAAATGGAGATAGTACCGACTTGAGCTAATTGGGTTGGCAGCATAATAATGCCCGAACCCATCATGTTGACTATGGTGATAATAGTTAATTGGACGACGCCAATTTTATTTTCTGATTTACTCATACTAATAACCTAATTTAGGTGACTTATTATAGGAGGCATGAATTTGACTGCAGAGTGGGGTTAATAAACTCTGCAGTCAGTCTTCATTATTTATTTAGTACATAGCCCATTGCTTGAATTTTGCCGTCTGCGGTATTTTCGAGATAAACACCTTGCAGTTCTGGTGAGAATCCAGGTAATAGGTTGATGCCATCTTCAAGGGCAAGGAAATAACGCTGAACAGAACCGCCCCATATTTCACCTGGCACCATACATAACACGCCTGGTGGGTAAGGGAGCGCGCCTTCTGCTGCAATTCTTCCTTCAATTTGCGAGAGTGGGACTAATTCTACTTTGCCACGAATAAACTCTAGGTTTGCTTCCTGCGGGTCCATCACTTTTGTAGGGAAATGTGCTTTACGGAACATTTCTTTCTGCAGTTGTTTTACGTCATGGCTGACATAAAGATTGTGCATTTCTTGGCAGAGTTGACGGATAGAATAGTCTTTATAACGGGCTTTATTGGCGTTATAAACGTTAGGTAATACTTCAGATAATGGCGCATCTTCATCGACTAATTTCTCGAAACGAGATATTTGTGATACCAGATGTTGCATCTTGGCCATATCTTCCGCAGGTGTCATCAGGAATAAAATCGAATTCAAGTCGCACTTCTCTGGAATAATATTATTTTCCCGTAAGAAGTTAGCCAGAATAGTCGCTGGAATACCAAATTCGGTATATTTGCCTGTTTCAGCATCTATGCCCGGTGTTGTTAATAAGAACTTACAAGGGTCAACAAAGTATTGGCCTTTTTCATAACCTTCGAAGGAGTGCCATTTCTGACCAGGTTCGAATTCGAAGAAGCGTAAGTCATCGGCCATTTGTTCGGTTTCATAGTCTTGCCATAGGCGGCCATCGATCATTGTTGGCACGAATGGTTTGATATATTTACACTTTTTGAGCAATAGCTTACGTGCTTCGATACCCGCTTTTACCGCTTCGCGCCACAGATAACGACCGCTTGCGCCTTCATGCATTTTCGCATTTACATCTAGCGCCGCAAATAAAGGATAGAAGGGACTGGTAGAGGCATGCATCATAAAGGCGTTGTTGAAGCGTTTATGGTTGCAATATCTATCTTGGCCTTTGATATGTTTATCTTTTTTATGGATTTGCGAGGTTTGTGAGAAACCCGCCTGCTGTTTATGCACCGACTGAGTCACGATAATGCCTGGATCTTCAGCAGTCAGTTCGAGCAAGAGTGGTGAGCAGTCATTCATCATCGGGATGAACTGTTCATAACCCACCCAAGCCGAGTCAAATAAGACGTAGTCACAAAGATGGCCAATTTTATCAATCACTTGTCGAGCATTGTAGATGGTGCCGTCATAGGTGCCGAGTTGGATTATCGCCAAGCGGAATGGGCGTTTTTCATCGGCTCTTTCTGGCGCGACTTCACGAATTTGCTCTCTTAAATAGGACTCTTGAAAACAGTGGGCATCAATGCCACCAATAAATCCGAAGGGATTACGTGCCGTTTCTAAATAAACAGGTGTAGCACCTGCTTGAATTAATGCGCCATGGTGGTTTGATTTGTGGTTATTGCGGTCGAATAACACTAGGTCGCCTTTCGCTAACAGCGCATTAGTCGCGACTTTATTTGATGACGAAGTGCCGTTAAGTACGAAATAGGTTTTATCGGCATTAAAAACTTTGGCAGCGTATTTCTGTGCTTCCAGTGGAGCGCCTTCATGGATCAGTAAATCACCCAGTTTCACGTCGGCATTACACATATCCGCGCGGAAAATTGTTTCGCCAAAAAAGTCGAAGAATTGGCGGCCCACAGGGTGTTTACGGAAGAATTGTCCGCCTTGGTGACCAGGACAGGCAAAGGTAGAGTTACCCATTTCGACGTATTTTTTTAACGTACCGAAGAAAGGTGGCAATAGCGCTTGTTCATATTTACTTATTGCAGTCTCAACCTGTTTTCCGTAGAAGTCAGTGTTATCACCGCAGAGTTCAAATACCCCTGTAATCGATGAGCAAACATCATCAGGGAAGGTTTCTTCACAGCAAACTGAAACGAAAATGGGCAGTTTCAATCCGGTGTTTTTAATCTTTTCAACAATACCATTTCTAACATCATCAACAGAGACGACAGCCGCGCCCACATCGCAAAAATCTGTGGTTAATACATTGACAACTTCTCTGTCGATATCGAAACAAGATCTAACAGATAAGCTAGCGGCTACTTTTAATGATTTCATAGTTAATTTCCCTTTTACTTTATAAAAAATAGATACAAGTGTGCCTATATCTAATTAAAAACATTAATGGTATGAAATTAGATATAGCTATTCCGTGCGCAGATTAAATGTGGTTATGCCAAAGTTACGAAATAAATATGAGTAGAAATATATTTATTGAGCGTATGAATAGCTTAGCCGCAGTAAAACTGCACTGATAAAAGAATGCTTTGATTAAGGTGTTAGATAATAAACCAAATGAAAACAGTACGATAAGTGTTTGCGCCTATTAGGGCAATAGCACTTTAGACTTGTTAATTGGCCTACTACCTACGCTAAGGTTAGCGGAGGAAGATAAAGGAGTGATCGAAATAGTCACGTTGACTAGGCATCATGATATGCCGTGTGCGCCTGATATGCGCCATAATTTTAGATTTCCTCTTCATATACGACTCCATTATGACTTAGAGAAAACGGTTAGGTTTTTATTACGTAATGAAGTTTATATGCGAGTTATAAATAAAATCATGACCTATGTCTTATTTTTAAATAATTAGCATGTCAATTTAACTTAATTTATCGATGTTAAATGGAGTCAATCATGCTTAAGTATCTTTATCTAAATTATGAAAGTAAATATTGTCAGCATTATTTAAATAATATTATTTGCATAAAATATCTTATTTAAAATATCTAATCTTAATTTAAAGGCTGCTGTAATCATCATTCCGATTTATACCGCATTCCATATTTGCATTGTTATGCAGATATTTTCGTTACAAAATCATCATCCTGCTTGAAAAATGCAAAAATGATAACTTTTTTCTCACATTTGAGCATTTGGGGCAGAAAGTTGTCGTTTTAGGGCAGATGTTATTTTTTTGATTGACGTAAAGTGAGTCAGGTCGAACATGAATAGGAGATAGACATGAATAAAGGGTGGTTAGGGGCGAGTTTAGTGCTTGGGTTATTCGTTGGACAAGCAAGTGCTATGACATTAACGAGCAAAGATATGAGCGAGGGCAATAAACTGACATCGCAATTAGTGTTTAATGGCTTTGGTTGCCAAGGGGAAAATATTTCGCCGCAACTGACTTGGACTGAGGTGCCCACAGGAACTAAAGCATTTGCAGTGACAGCTTATGATCCTGATGCGCCAACGGGCAGCGGTTGGTGGCACTGGGCCGTATATAACTTACCCTTAGCGCAAACTTCGCTCGCACAAGGTGCGGGCTCGCATGTTGATGCACTGCCCAAAGGCGCCATTGCCTTGAAGAACGATTTTGGTACTACAAATTTTGGTGGCGCATGCCCGCCCCAAGGTCATGGCGTTCACAGGTATGAATTTACTGTGTGGGCATTACCCAGTGCTTTAGAATTGCCAAAGGATGCTAGCCCTGCCTTATTGGGCTTTATGCTCAGGGCACAAGCGCTCGGCAACGCCAAGTTGACTGCGGTATATAATCGATAATCCATTGATAATTAGGCTGGTGTCATGATCCGTATGTTTGAATATGATTCGAAGCAGGCACAATCTTTATCTCAAGTCCCTGTACATCAGCCGTCGATTATTCGGGTTATCTATGGTGAAAAGTCTCTGCTCTGGCAAGATGAATCTGTTTTAGTAGGCCAAGGGCAGTTACTGTTAATTCCTGCTGGTTCGCATATTAGCTTTGTTAATCGACCTTTTCTTGGGCGTTATCGGGCGGTGCAGTTATTACTCCCCCACGATTTACCCCAAGGTATTTTATCAAGTGCTACCGATTGGCGTGACCCTATGCCAGTCCAAAACGTATCACGCGCTGTGGACTTAGCTTGGAATGCGCTATTACAGAGTTTGACCTTGTCTCTGGCCGATCCTGTTCAACTGCATTATTTGGCCGCGTTACTGTTAAGTTTGCCGGATAAACGCAGTGTGAACTGGTTGTATGGACACACCCAACGCAGCGTGACTCAAGCGGCCTTGGCCTTGATGAGTGTGAGTCCTTCGGCGTCATGGCAGCAGGAGGATATTGCCGATAAGTTACACATGAGCACGGCAAGCCTTAGGCGTAAATTGGCCTTAGAAGACACCAGTTTTAGGCAGTTACTGGTAGAAGTGCGGCTTTGTCATGGTTTAGCCATGTTGCAGAATTCGAGCGAGCCAGTATTGCAAGTGGCTTTGGCCTGTGGTTATCAATCTGCGGAAAAGTTTTCCTTACGTTTTAAGCAACAATTTGGCCTGACCCCTGCGGCTTATCGTCGTACACTGTGAAGTGGCATGGGTGTATACCCAAACAACTTTAGGGTACTGGAGAAATATGATGGCGGATGAGCAATTTACTGACAGCGGATTTTGGAACAAGATCAAACTCTTTAGCCGTCAAGCAGGTAGAGAGGTCATCGAGCGGGCACTATGGCTTTATTATGCAGCGCAACAACCCAATACGCCTAAGTGGGCTAAGTCAGTCATCTACGGCGCTTTAGCGTATTTTGTTTTGCCTTTAGATGCGATTCCCGATCTGACTCCTTTAGTTGGCTTTACCGATGATTTAGGTGCCCTTGCCGCGGCCCTGACTATGGTGACCTTATATATCGATGATGAAGTGAAATCCCTTGCAGCGGATAAACTCACACTGTGGTTTGGAGATAAGCCGAGCGAACCTAAGACTTAAACCTATTGCGAGCGCAATCGCCTAAGTGATGCAAAATTGTGCTAAAAATATGATTTCATTAGGAGTCGTTGATTTGGTTTTGACTGAGATTTTCTGGGGTAAAAATATTTTTTTGCAAATGTTTCACTATTGCTTGATTGCGCTATATGCTAGCGCTGTTTTGTAAACCCCTTGTGTTTGTTTAGGCAGATAAATGAAAAATATTATGGTAGTGATCCTATGGCTTTTAGGTGTCTCTGCCGCTACCCCCGCGTTTGCCGATGAGGCCTCTCCGGAACAACTCGCCCGTCTTTACCTCGATTTTATGGCACAGAATAGTCGCCAGAGCGAAGCTTTGTGGCCCGGTTTTCGCCTTGAAGATAAAGTACACCTCTTTAGTTATGGTGGTAATGTCTGGCTTCGACAGCCTGGTGGCGAAATAATCCAAGATAACAGTGTGTTAGAGTCTGTCAATCTGCACTCTGGTCTATCGGTGAGCTTCGGCTTTCCACAATATAATGGCCAGCCAGGCGTATTGATCCAGCTCGAAGTGCCGAACATCCAATTTACTCGCGACACTAAGCCAACGGATTTAGCTTTTTTAATCTGGGCGAGCAATGGCTTGCATGAAGCCTTCCATTTTTATGCCCAATCCGAATGGCGAGTATTAGAAGACGGTAAGCGTTATGAGGGTGAGGTCTTTCCGCTCAACTTCGATGCTCGCTATTATCGTTTACAGTTATTTGATGCCTTAATGGCGGCGCTGGCACAACCCGAGCAACAGTCATTACACCTTAGCTATGCAGCCTATTGGTTGCAGCAATGGCGCCAAATTGCGCCGAATGAAGATAGAGTCGGTTACATCAATGATCTTGTTGAAGGCAGCGCTAAGTACGTGGAATTGGCCGCTGGTGCGCGTGTGTTGAGTCAAAATCAAACTTTACTTGGTTATCAGCAAATACTGACAAAATATGTGTATGACTATTATCAACAGCAGAAGATGTGGGTTGGTTGGACGGCTGAGGCGGCAAATATTGGCGCTCTGGCGGGCATATTGTTGGATAGCACTCAAGACCCTTATGTATGGAAAGAGTCGGTCATGTCGGGTATGTTGCCTGTGGATTTACTACTGAACCGTGTAAAGCCAGTATCCCCGCTAGACAAGAAAGACACTAAACAGAAGAAACAGCTGCAGGAGATGCTAGCGTATTACCCTGCCACTCAAGCAAAATTGTCTCAGTTGTTGTTGAATGTGCAGGATCCAAAAGTGCCGTTATTGGTTATGCCGAGCGTGAGCGATAGCAGCAGTTTTATCGATGTGGGTGACGTACGTTCTGGCTTTTATGTGGTGCCCTATCAAGAGGAAATGACTCAAGCTTATTTAGGGATGAGTGCGCAATTTAGTAACTTGTCAGTGAGTGGCAGTCCATTACTCGATGTTCCAGTACAAAATTTTTGTGAGGGCATTGAGGCGGCAACTCTGTTACCTTTAGCATTCCCCTTTCAGCGTGAGGGTCAGTATCTGGTATTCAACGAAGCGGAAGTCCATGGAACTATTAGGGTTTCTGCGAGTGTTGTTGATGGAAGAACCCTCTACTGTGCGATGAATTAATAATGAGAAAAAATCAGCTCGAATTTACCTACATGCGTGGCATTGCGATTATTTTTATCGTGCTTGGCCACAGTATTTACAACTCTGGTGAAGGTTTCCCGCTGTTGCTGGAAAATCTATTGCGTGGTGGCACAGCGTTATTTGTGTTTATCTCGGGATACTTTTTCCATCGCATTTTTTATAAGGATTTCGACTACAGCAAGTTTATGAAGAACAAAGTACAAAACGTACTTTATCCTTTTTTAGTTGTGTCATTGATTGGTCTATTTTGTTTGTGTTTGCGCTGGAGATTTATGGAGCATCAGCCGCTCGATAATGTCTTGCTGAGTATTTTTTATACTGTGCGTAACGGTTATATTCTGTATCCGCACTGGTACATTCCCTTCATCATGGCGGTGTTTTTATTCTCGCCGATTTTTTTATGGTTTATCCGTTGCTCGCAGCAGATGCGTTGGACACTATTTGTACTGAGCTGTGTGGTAGCAATCCTATTGCATAGACCTATAGGTAACGTCAATTTCATCCACTCAGTTGTGTATTTTGTACCTTTCTACTTGATTGGTATTTTATATTCGCAAGATGAACATATTGTGACGCGCTTTGGCTCTATTTTCACCGCACTAGCGATGATTTTTTTAGTGGTGAGCTTAGTCGAACAAACTTACATAGTGCAGCATATTGGTAATTATCATAAGGCACCGTTTGAGTATAACGGTATCGATTGGCAGTTTATTCAGAAACTTTGTTTATGTGTATTAGTACTGAATTTCTGTGAATGGTTGTCGGGACGAAGTCGTTTGCCTTGGTTAGTCGAAGTCGCTGAGATGAGTTTTGCAATTTTCTTTATTCATCCACTCTTCGATATGCTATTTAACACGGCTGCAACCGTAATGCGTTTCCGCTTCCCACCAGATTCTGCTGTGACTAGCGTGCTCTTTTCCGCTGGGATTTTCATTTTCATGATGGTAGGCAGTATTATGACGGCTCGCTTTATCAAAAAGCGTCTGGGTAATCGATCGCGTACTTATATCGGCTGGTAATCACTTTGGTTTATCATCACTAACACTAGGTGAAATTCAGTTTGAATTTATTTCCTAGTGTTAGGGTGTTTTCCATCTAAAAAAGTGGAGAACATAATGAATCCCAACATTACCCTACCGAGCCTCGGGCTCATCAGTTTGTCTTTTATCGCGTTGCCATCCATCGCCGCTCAAGTTGAGTCGCTATCCACCAAGACGCAGAATACTTTTTTCGCACAAATCGCGGCCCATTGTGGCCAAGCCTTTGCGGGAAAAGTGGTATCGGGTGACAGTGCCGATTCAGCCTTTAGCGGTAAGTCGTTAATTATGCACGTGCGTGAATGTAGCGACACTGAGCTTAAGATCCCGTTCCATGTGGGTGATGACCACTCGCGTACTTGGGTGCTGACTAAAACGCAGCAAGGACTTAAGTTGAAGCACGACCATCGCCATCAGGATGGAAGTGAAGATGCTGTGACCATGTATGGCGGCGACACTATGAATGATGGGACAGTACAGAAACAATCATTTCCAATTGATAGGGAATCTATCGATAACTTCGTTAAGAATGGGCTAACCCAGTCGATCACGAATGTGTGGCACATGGAAATTACGCCAACAACGTTTAGCTATCAACTTACGCGCGAAAACCGCGATTTCAAAGTCGATTTTGATCTTACCCAGCCAGTAGCATTACCGCCCAAACCTTGGGGACACGACTAGTGTTGTTATCAAGCTAGCTCAAAATTGTGTTCATCACCTGCTTATGTTGCCCGTTTATGTGGATAACGACACTACACGGGCTCAGCCTTGCATTAAACTCAGTCAACTCATTGTTTCCTAAGCAGATTCAGTGAGCAGAACTTTTATGGCTGTTTAAATATTGGACGATATGATGGGTTTCAGGCATAAATAGCACTATAAGCTTGTTCAGAGCCTTTATCATGGTGTAAGTCTCTCCCACCTGAGCGTTATCATTTCGCATCCTCAGCGTACCACCTCGCAGATACTTTATCCTGTACATGGCGTCTTCATCAATCCAGAAGGTGGGTGAACTGCGGTTGATTAAGGCTTGGTTGATGGCAAGTTACAGAGAGTTTTTAGCTGGCTTTAAGGATTTAGGTGCTCACTCGTGTATTTGGAATGTATTTATTTGGCGTGATGGTTCTTATATGGAGTAAAAGTTGGCGCAGGGCTAATCTTTTGCTCCATAGTCGAGAATACTTTTAGTGTTTAATCTATATTTCTTTTTGATTTACTCGGGTTGATAGCTCTGAAGCGCTTTCTTTGCGTTCGCTATATCGGTTCGTGAGGAAATTAACATTGCCCCTCAGGAGTAAAGTGAATTTCATCAATTCCTCCATAACATCAACTACACGATCGTAGTAAGGCGAAGGTTTCATTCGGCCTGCCTCGTCAAACTCTAACCAAGCTTTTGCGATTGAAGACTGGTTGGGTATGGTGAACATGCGCATCCATCGGCCCAATATTCGCATTTGGTTTAGTGTGTTGAAGGACTGTGAACCACCACTCACCTGCATTATTGCTAATGTCTTACCTTGTGAAGGCCGGACAGCACCTTCAGCCAAAGGGATCCAATCGATTTGAGCTTTCATAATACTGGTCATCGCACCGTGGCGTTCTGGTGAACACCACACCATACCTTCGCACCAACGTACCATTTCTCTTAGTTCCATGACTTTGGGATGACTGTCAGGCGCATCATCAGGAAGTGGGAGTCCAGAAGGGTTAAAAATACGCACCTCTGCGCCCATGTGTGTTAATAGTCGAGTGGCTTCTTCCGTCGTCAGTCGGCTATAGGAGCGTTCTCGTACTGAGCCATAAAGCATCAGTATTCTAGGCGGATGGGTTAGAGGAGTTAGATTAAAACAGTCCATATCCATGTTATTAACCATTAATTCTTGTTTGAGCGCTGGCATATCGTGGTTTAGTGGTTTCATGTGCGAACTCTTTGTCCCTGTTCATTAATGATGATTTCGCCATCTTCTTTGGTGAAAGGGCCTTGTTGTGCTTTGGTCAAAATATCAAGCACAGTCTCAGACGGGCGACAGAGTTTTGTGCCTCGCGGCGTAACGACGATAGGACGGTTAATTAAAATGGGATAAGTCAGCATGAAGTTAACCAGTTCTTCATCATTAAATGTGTCTTCAGAAAGTCCTAGTCGTTCAAATGGTTCAACATTGTTACGTAGCAATGAACGCACAGAGATTTTCATCTCATTAATTAACTTAAGTAATTCATCGCGGGAGGGCGGCGTTTCTAAGTAGTGGATGATTTGGGGTTCGACTCCACTATTACGGATCAATGCTAAAGTGTTGCGCGATGTACCACAGGCTGGATTGTGGTATATCTTAATGCTGTCATCAATCATATTAGTCATAACATGTCTCTGATAAATAATCGCTTATAAATTTATCCATAGGCACTAAACAGATGCTCTAGTGCCCATGGACGAAGATTAGAAGGAGAGGCGCAGTGCCAGTGCCGCTAGGGTGACAAATAGCACAGGTAGCGTCATCACTATGCCGACGCGGAAATAATAACCCCAGGTAATATTAATATTTTTCTGCGCCAGTACATGCAGCCATAGCAGGGTTGCTAAACTGCCGATGGGGGTGATTTTAGGACCTAAATCGCTACCAATCACGTTAGCGTAAATCATGGCTTCTTTAATCACGCCAGTTGCATTGCTACCGTCTATCGACAGGGCGCCAATTAACACTGTGGGCATGTTGTTCATGATGGACGATAAAAAGGCGACCAAGAAGCCTGTGCCCATAGTGGCAGCCCAAAGCCCTTGTTCAGCCAAACTATTTAATACGCTCGATAGGTAATCTGTTAAGCCTGCGTTGCGAAGACCATAAACAACCAAATACATGCCGAGTGAAAAGATCACTATCTGCCATGGCGCGCCGCGCAGTACCTTAGTGGTATCTATGGCATGGCCTTTTTTCGCGACAATAAACAGAATCAGGGCACCCACGGCAGCGACTAAACTCACCGGCACACCGAGGGGTTCTAAGCCAAAAAAGCCCACCAAGAGTAAGACTAATACGCCCCAACCGGTTTTAAAGGTTTGAGGGTCGCGAATGGCGGCCTTAGGTTCGCGCAGTTTTTGCAAGTCGTAGGTCGCGGGAATATCTTTGCGGAAAAACAGATGCAGCATGACTAAGGTGGCACTAATAGCTGCAATATCGACGGGTACCATCACAGAGGCGTATTCGTTAAAACCTATGTTGAAGAAGTCTGCTGAAACAATATTGACTAGGTTAGAGACAATTAACGGCAAACTTGCGGTATCGGCAATAAAACCCGCCGCCATTACAAAGGCTAAGGTTGCTCCGGCGCTAAAGCCCAGAGCCAGTAACATCGCAATCACTATGGGGGTGAGGATCAGCGCCGCGCCATCATTGGCGAACAATGCGGCAACAGTAGCGCCGAGTAACACTATGTAAGTAAAGAGTAAACGGCCACGACCTTTGCCCCAACGGGCCACATGCAGCGCAGCCCATTCGAAAAATCCCGACTCATCTAATAATAAACTGATGACGATCACGGCAATAAAGGTGGCGGTCGCATTCCAGACAATATTCCATACCACAGGAATATCCCCTAAGTGCACCACACCCAGTAGTAGGGCCAATACGGCGCCCAAGGTAGCACTCCAACCTATGCCTAACCCCTTAGGTTGCCAAATTACTAACACTATGGTGAGAACAAAAATTGCCCCTGCTAACCACATACAAGCTCCTAAAAGGGCAGAGACTGTCTACCCGTAATCATAAAATAATGCCCTCACCTAACTATATTGTCGGTGGGTTTGAATGATTTTTTATATGTGAATTTTCGTATGTATCTTAGTGTTGAACACTATACTCAAACACCATTTTGACTAATGCATGATACTTAAGGTGATCTTATATACGGATATTTACATATATGAAAATTCGTATATATTGTACAAGGTCTTTCCAAAAGATCCATAGCCATGAAAAACGAGTGTTGTTTCTTACCGCTCACAGCTTGCTGTTTGAATGAACCTTTAGGAAAGTTAACAAAAGGATCAAAATGTTTGTATTAGTTCAGTCTAAGGGCATCAATGATTAATCCAACCCAGTTTTTTAAATGTTTAGCCGATGAAACCCGCTTGCGTTGCATGATGTTGATCCAGCAAGAGGGAGAGCTCTGTGTCTGTGAATTGACCGAGGCATTGCAAGAGACCCAGCCTAAGATTTCGCGACATTTGGCCCAATTACGTAAATGCGGTTTATTAGTTGATCGCCGTCAGGGGCAATGGGTTTTCTATCGTATCAATAATGACTTACCCGAATGGAGTCAGTTAGTGCTGAGTGAAGTTACCAACCAAAACACTGTATTCCTTGAAGAAAATATGCGTAATTTGTGCAAGATGGGCGGGCGTCCTGACCGTGCTAAAGCTTGCTGCTAGAAGACTAGCAGCAAAAATTTAACCTCAAATATACGTTTTTTCATATATTTACGTGTCTAAAGTTTTGCTTAATATTAAGGTGGCGTAACAATGCTGCAAATATTTTCAGATTTAGCGAGCTGGTTAACTTTTGATTTGATGGGTTTAGAGCCCAATACTAAGCTCGCCGACGCCATCCATTTTTTTATTGAAGATACCACTAAGATTTTTGCGCTCCTGTTGCTGATGATTTATGGCATCGCTTTGGTGCGGGCCTCGCTCAATGTTGAGCGTGTTCGGGATTACTTGGCGGGTAAAAATCGTTTTGTCGGTTACGTTATGGGATCGGGTTTTGGCGCTGTTACCCCATTCTGCTCATGTTCTAGTATTCCGGTTTTTTTAGGTTTCACTTCCGCGGGGATCCCTGTTGGGATCACTATGGCATTTCTGATCACTTCGCCGTTAATTAATGAAGTCGCCGTTCTGTTGCTTGTGAGTCTGTTGGGCTGGAAGTTTACTGTGATATACGTGCTGGTCGGCATGTCAGTGGGTATGTTGGCGGGGGCATTTTTGGACACGATCCGCGCTGAGCGTTGGCTGCAGTCCTTTGCCGGCAAAGCACTCGAGCAAGGAAAGGCACAAGCAAGTCACGATAATAGCGAGGGTATGACATCAACATCCATGACGTTAACGGAACGGCATGAATTTGCGAAAGGCGAGACCCTAGAGATTTTTGGCCGAGTGTGGAAATGGGTCATTATTGGGGTTGGGCTTGGCGCCGCACTCCATGGATTTGTGCCTGACGGTTGGATCGAAGCCCACTTAGGCGATGGTCAATGGTGGTCGGTTCCTGCGGCGGTATTGATTGGTATTCCTCTGTATTCCAATGCCACAGGGGTTATCCCTATCATGGAGAGCCTTATCACTAATGGCTTGCCCGTAGGGACGACATTAGCATTTTGTATGTCTACGGTTGCCGCCAGTTTTCCCGAGTTCATTTTGCTCAAGCAGGTGATGCAATGGCGTTTGCTGGCCATCGTTTTTGCCATTTTATTGATTTCATTCACCTTAATCGGTTGGATCTTTAACGCTATAGGTCCCATTCTGTGAGAATTATAAAAATGTTAAACATCAAAGTATTAGGTAGTGGATGCGCTAAATGCACTAAAACCGCTGAGATTATTACCGCCATTGCCAACGAGAAGGGCATTAGCGCGGCTATATCGAACAGATAACGCTTTAATCTTAAAAAAATAATATAAAACACCTAATATCAAACTGAGTGTGAAGGATGCAGGTATGACAATCAAAATCGGGATAAATGGCTTTGGCCGTATGGGACGTTTAGCATTACGCGCCGCTTGGGGCTGGGAAGAGGTTGAGTTTGTGCAGATTAATGATCCCGCAGGGGATGCGGCGACCTTAGCCCATTTGCTGACATTCGACTCTGTGCATGGTCGCTGGCAGTACGAAGCCAATGCCGATGGTGATGACATCATTATCGATGGCAAGCGTATTTGCTGTACACGCAATAAAACTATCGCCGAAACCGATTGGTCCGCCTGCGATGTAGTGATTGAAGCCTCGGGTAAGATGAAAACCAAAGAAGTGTTGCAAGCTTATTTAGATCAAGGCGTTAAACGCGTTGTGGTCACAGCGCCCGTTAAAGAAGAGGGCGTGTTAAACGTTGTCATGGGAGTGAATCATCAGCTCTATGACAAAGCCATTCATCCGATTGTGACTGCGGCCTCCTGTACCACTAACTGTTTGGCGCCAATCGTCAAAGTGATCCACGAAAACCTCGGTATAGTGCATGGTTCCATGACAACCATTCATGATATTACTAACACTCAAACTATTTTAGATGCGCCGCATAAAGATCTCCGCCGTGCGCGGGCCTGTGGTTTAAGCCTTATCCCCACAACAACAGGCTCAGCGACGGCCATTACCCATATTTTCCCTGAACTCAAAGGTAAGCTTAACGGCCATGCGGTGCGGGTGCCATTAGCGAACGCCTCATTAACCGATTGCGTGTTCGAGGTGAGTCGCAAAACGACCGAAGCTGAGGTCAATCGCCTGTTAAAAGAAGCGGCAGACGGACCGCTAAAAGGCATTTTAGGTTATGAGGAACGTCCATTAGTCTCGGTCGATTATAAAACCGATCCGCGTTCGAGCATTATCGATGCGCTATCGACCATGATTATCAATGGCACTCAGGTCAAACTCTACGCTTGGTATGACAACGAGTGGGGCTATGCCAATCGCACCGTCGAACTGGCCCGCATGGTCGGTCTGATGGATAAGGCATAAGCTTTATGGGTATGGGTAAGCTGACAGGGTTCTTGTCTAACATATCACCCGAGATCCGCCAGTATTTGGTGGTCACAGGCAACTATTGGGCATTCACGCTTACCGATGGTGCATTACGTATGTTAGTGGTGCTCCATTTTCATGGCTTAGGTTATAGCCCGCTGCAAATTGCCATGCTATTCCTCTTCTATGAAATCTTTGGGGTGGTAACGAACTTAGTCAGCGGCTGGCTCGGGGCGCGTTTAGGCTTAAATAAGACCATGAATGTGGGCCTATTTATGCAGATTGTTGCCCTTAGCATGCTGCTTGTGCCTAGCGGTATGCTGACGGTTGCTTGGGTGATGGCGGCGCAGGCCTTGTCGGGTATCGCTAAAGATCTCAATAAGATGAGCGCTAAAAGCAGTATCAAATTGTTGGTGCCCAATGATGCTCAGGGTGAGCTGTATAAGTGGGTTGCTATGCTCACTGGCTCCAAAAATGCCCTAAAGGGCGCGGGGTTCTTCTTGGGTGGCGCCTTACTGACCCTGTTTGGATTCCAGCAGGCCGTGTTAGGCATGGCGATTGGCCTATTGCTGGTGTGGATTTTTAGTCTGTTAAGTTTGCAGCGCGATTTAGGTAAAGCCAAAAACAAACCTAAGTTCACGGAAATTTTCTCTAAGAGTCCGGCGGTAAACACGCTTTCTGCCGCACGCATGTTTTTGTTTGGTGCGCGGGATGTGTGGTTTGTGGTGGCTTTACCCGTTTATTTGGCCTCAACCTTTGGTTGGGATCATTGGTATGTCGGCGGTTTTCTCGCACTCTGGGTGATAGGCTACGGCATAGTGCAAGGCTTCGCACCTCGCTTGACGGGGACAAAGTCGGCGGGCAAAAACAAGGTTCCCGATGGACGTAGCGCCTTAGGTTGGGCGGCGATATTGAGCATAGTGCCGGCATGCATTGCGCTGGCGATAAGTTATGACTTCCATGCCGCGAATATACTGATTTGGGGATTGATGCTGTTTGGCGCCTTATTCGCGATCAACTCTTCATTACACAGTTATCTTATCGTCAGTTATGCGGATGAAGATGGCGTATCGTTAGATGTGGGTTTTTACTACATGGCTAATGCTATGGGGCGTTTGATCGGGACTGTGTTGTCTGGCTGGGTGTATCAAGTGTATGGCATGGCGGCTTGTCTGTGGATATCGGCGGCATTTATTGCGTTAGCGGCGCTTATCTCAATCAAACTGCCTCGGCATAAAGCGATATCAGATGGTGCTTAATACTTACCTAAGCTATCCCTGAGTTGTTGCAGTTTTTTTATTCAATGCCCGCCAAAGTATGGTGGGTATTTTAATCACTCTGATGTTAACTGAAGTTTTTTGATTTTGAGCAAACAACTCTCTATACTCCGGCCTGTTTTATACACGTCATTATGTCGCTATTCCCAATAGCACTACTATTTTTAATGCAGTCAAATTTGAGTTGGCTCATATAAGTGAGGTTATTTTTCGGTGATGAGCATTAAGCCGCATTAGTTTAATCCTTCCTTCTTGGATCGTTAAGATCCGTCCTTAGTCGCTACCGACTCGGTAGTTGTTTTGCAGTACCCCATAATCCCAATTGCATTCCGTCACCTTGACGCATAAGTACCTCATTGGCTATGCGCTGACATTTGAGTCAAGTGTTGATATTAGCTATTGGAAGATATGATTAAATTTCAATCAGAGTGAGTGACATGATACAAACCATGAAAAAAGAGTGGTTCTCCAATATACGCGGAGATTTGTTAGCCGGTATTGTGGTTGCACTGGCGTTAGTCCCTGAGGCGATTGCCTTTTCTATTATTGCAGGTGTCGATCCTAAAGTCGGCCTGTATGCTTCATTCTGTATCGCAGTGGTCATCGCGTTTACAGGTGGCCGTCCTGGTATGATCTCTGCCGCAACGGGTGCTATGGCGTTGTTGATGGTGACCTTAGTGAAAGAACACGGCCTCGAGTATTTACTCGCGGCGACCCTATTAACTGGTGTGCTGCAAATTGCCGCGGGTTACTTAAAGCTAGGAAGCTTGATGCGTTTCGTCTCCCGCTCTGTGGTGACGGGCTTTGTGAATGCACTGGCGATTCTGATCTTTATGGCCCAGTTGCCCGAACTGACCAATGTGACTTGGCACGTATATGCGATGACGGTAGCTGGCCTCGGTATCATTTACCTATTCCCACTCATCCCTGTGATTGGTAAATCCGTACCTTCGCCTCTCGTGTGTATTGTCGGATTAACGCTTTTTGCGGTTTATATGGGGTTAGATATTCGTACTGTCGGCGACATGGGACAACTGCCTGATACTTTACCTATTTTCCTCTGGCCTGAAGTGCCATTGACCTTTGAAACTCTGATGATCATCTTCCCTTATTCGGCCGGCCTTGCCGTGGTGGGTTTGCTGGAATCTATGATGACCGCCACCATAGTCGATGACTTAACCGATACCCAAAGCGATAAGAATCGCGAGTGTAAGGGCCAAGGTATTGCCAATATCGGCGCGGGTTTAATGGGCGGTATGGCTGGTTGCGCTATGATTGGTCAGTCGATCATCAACGTTAAATCGGGTGGTCGCGGACGGTTATCGACCTTTTCAGCGGGGGTATTTCTACTCATATTGATTGTATTCCTCGGCGAATGGTTAAAGCTCATCCCTATGGCGGCACTGGTTGCCGTGATGATCATGGTGTCTATCGGTACTTTCTCTTGGGATTCAATTCGTAATCTTAAGCATCATCCAATATCAACCAACCTTGTGATGGTGGCGACCGTTGCTGTGGTGGTCGCTACCCATAACTTAGCTATGGGAGTATTTGTGGGGGTATTACTCGCGTCCCTGTTCTTTGCTAATAAAGTGGGCCGTTTTATGGTGGTTAAGAGTGTAACGGCTGCTGCCGACGCAGGTCGCCATTATCAAGTTATTGGGCAAGTCTTTTTTGCCTCGGCAGATAAGTTCAGTAATTCATTTGATTTTAGGGAAGTGGTTGATAAGGTGACTATCGACTTATCTCAAGCGCATTTTTGGGATATTACTGCGGTATCGGCCCTAGACAAGGTAGTGATTAAATTCCGTCGCGAGGGAACTGAAGTGGAGTTAATTGGCCTTAACCAAGCCAGTGCAACCATAGTCGATAAATTTGGGGGGCACGATAAGCCTGAAAACGTTGAAAACATGATGTCTGGTCACTAAGCCCTTAGCAACACAGGAAAAGGAAAATAACGATGACAAATGTGATTGCCTGTATCGACGGTTCAAAAGTGACACTCGCCGTATGTGACGCCAGTGGCTGGGCCGCTCAGCAACTGGATGCCTCAGTAACTCTATTACATGTATTGGATAAGTCTGCCTATCCGATAGAGTCAGATCTGTCGGGAAATATTGGCCTAGGTACACGGGAGCACTTACTCAATGAAATGGTTGAGCTCGAAGCGCGTCGAGGCAAACTCGCACTTGAACAGGGTAAGTATATGCTGCAAGACGCAAAAATCCGCGTTGTTGAGAAGCAGCCTAGCAGAATGGTTGCAACCTTGCAGCGTCACGGCGATTTAGTCGAAACTCTGTTAGAGCAAGAATCCCATGCCAGATTGGTGGTGATGGGCCGTCAAGGGGAGCAGCATCAAGCGCAGGCCATTGGCAGCCATTTAGAAAATGTCATTCGCACGCTTAAGCAGCCTATTTTAGTGGTGATGGACGAGTTTACTGCACCGACTCGATTTATGATCGCCTATGATGGCAGCATTACTGCGAAAAAAGCTCTTAATCAAGTTCTAACGAGTCCACTTTTAAAAGGGCTCGAATGTCATTTAGTGATGGTGTCTGATGATCAATCGCTGGCGACAGCTGAACTGGCGTTGGTGGCCGAGTCTCTGATTGCGGCGGATTTCAATGTGGTTACCGCCGTTTGTCAGGGAGAAGTGCAAACGGTCCTTGAGATCTATCAACTTAAGCATCAAATCGATCTTATGGTGATGGGCGCCTATGGTCATTCGCGGATTAGGGAGTTTTTTGTGGGTAGTAACACCACAAGGATGATCAGTAAAAGCCATATCCCCTTGTTATTACTTCGCTAGGTTAAATATGCATTTCAACTTATTTTGCTCAATTCTAATGACTTGGTTTTAGTTAGAACATCTGAGTCAGAAGCTTGAGGTAATCATTTAAGAAAAAACGGCGAGCATTTAGGCTCGCCGTTTGATATCACAGTCGAATGGTTCGTGTTAGTTAGCTTTAGGCTCGAAGCTAAAGGCTTGACCCGCAAGAGCGGCTTCAAACATTAAGCCGCCTTTTGCTGCGGTAAATACCGCCATACCGTTGATATAAGAGCCGCTTGCGGAGCGATTACCACCCGATTGACCTGCGCCTGCTGAGTTGCCTGTGGTTCCTGCTTGAGCGCTTGCTCCCATGTTGATGGCAACTGCCGACGCTTGGGCATCAAACTCGAAACTGCCGCTCGTGAAGGCTTCATAGGCTTTGGCATCTTTAAAGAAGATGATCTCGCTGTAGGCTTGTCCACCTAATTGAAAACCGATGGATAATTGAGTCAGACTCGAATCACCCATATAGGCACCGCCTTGGTAGACTCGGCCTTTGCCATAGGCTGCACCGATCCCAATTCCGCCTTTACCCACAGTTGGGAATAAAGCATAGCCATAGGCTGTGTCGAAAAATTTACTGGTTTCTTTCGCTTTTTGGAAATTGACTACAGCCTGATCGTAGCTTTCATCTGCATGTACAGTTGGGGCAGCAAATAGGCTCACAATAAGGCATGTTGATGCCGCAATGGCTGTTAAAAATGATTTCATGGTAACGCCTCTTCAAGTCTTTAGTTGTTCCAGACTAGCCTTTATCGACACAAATGACAGCCAAAAGTGACATATGTGTCAGCTTAGGTTCAGTGTTCGACTTAATGGTTGGAGTGATATTGGTGGTGATGATTGGAGTGCAGTTTCGCCAATTAGTTCTTAGGTGGCGAAGAACCTTGGTTTTTTTCTGCATCGTCCTGCTGAACTTGATGCAAAAATTCATACTCCTCTGGGGTGAGAATATTTTCAATGACGAGTGGGCGTTGCTCTAGCTGTGGTTCGGCCATGCGGCCTTTTAAGTAGGCAGAGCGGGTGATTTGCTTTAGCCCATACACCGCCAGCATATACATGCTCAGTAGTAAGGTCAGCCTTGGCAATGCGTGGGAAAGTAGCGATAGATTATCACCAAGATAGAAAGGCAAGATCACCACAAATACGCGGATTAACCAATTTAACAACATGGCCAAGGTCAAGCTTATCAGCCAACGAAACCGAATGGTGCCGAGCGCCTCTTGGGTTTGAGTGACATCTCTTTGATTGCGCTTATGTCGACGAAACAACATCCACAGCGCGATAAAGTAAAAACAGGTTTGTACAGATAACAGCGCTGGGAGTAGAGCGCCCCATTGGCTGATACTCATTTCTTTAAGCATCAGAGCTATGGGTTGCCACTCGTTGATGGGATGCGCAGTTAATCTTAGGGCAATATCTAAAATGGCGAAAACTAATGTTAATGCAGATGGCCAGTAATGCTTTGAAAACCCTAGCGGTTTATTGGTTGGTGCTAAACTGCGTTTGCAATAGAGATAGAGCAAAGGCATGAGCAAAAAATAGATAGGGTTAATCAGATTGAATAGGATATGAATGGGAATTGGACTGTTATCGCGGTTTAACATACCCGTGAGGAAGTATAGAGCAATAAGACTTAAGAAAGCGGCGAGGAGTTTTTGGTTAGCGTCTGGGTGATAAAAATAGCGAATATAAATAGCTAACGCGAGGCAATGTACGCCTCCAAATAATGACAACCACCAGTAAGCTTGAGTGAAAAAACTATGAAACTCGTTCATATGCGATACCTCGAGCCCTGTTATATCAGGGAAATCGGCTCGGTAAAAGTATCGCCGTTAGTTTTTCTGTTGGCTTGCTATGCGCCGATGACGATTTGAAGCCGCTTCGGGCACAACGCTGGGAACAGGGATGCGTTCCGCGAGTAAGTGTTTGATTGCACGAACGGGATGCGGTAATAACATCCGTGGACCAGAAAAGATCATGATCTCTTTGACGATTTGTTTCTGCGCGGGTTTGTAGCAATGCACTGGGCATTTATTACAGGTGGGTTTGTTTTGTCCGTAGGGGCAGCGATCTAGCCGTGTTGCGGCATAATCCAATAACTCAATGCAATCTGCACATAGGCTCGTTGCGTCTTGGCCTTGGTGTTTCGCCTTGCAATAAATTGTCACCATTGCGGCAATGGTTTGGTGTTCGTACAGGAGTTTGCCCGTAAGCAGTGTGGCTGTGCCCATTGGAATACCTTAGCTTGTCACTCGGATATCCCATCATAGGCAGTGAAATTGGCGCTGACAAAACGAAAGCGCCAATTTATGAAGGTGCGCACAAAATGGGGCTTTAAATAATCCAGCTATCCCTAATGTCACACCTAAAAATAAACCTTAGATATGCATCACTTTGTCGGCGGCCAGTGTCCAGCGAGTTAAATCTTGCAGTGTGCCTATATATGCACCTTCGATAATCATTTCTGCAGTGACGCCTCGTGCTTGAGCGCAGGTCTTGCAAAGTAGAATCGGAACTTGTTGTGCCGAGAGAATTTCAAACATCTGCTGCAGGTTGTAGCTTAAGTCAGGTGTGGTTTGATTTTTGAGTGCGCCAAACACGGCATCTGACATGAGAAAAAGTTTGAGATCGACCGCTTGCTCGTCCTGATCCTTCAGGGCTAATGCGATGCGTAAGCTATTAAATAGCTTTTCTGTTCCGTAGGGACTGGCATGGGCCACGATAAGAATACTTTGCATCAGGTTTTCCTTATGTTTGTTATAAGCAGGTGGATGGGGGGATTAGGGAACTCGATTGTGCCAGTCTAGCGCAATTGGCTATAACTATTTGAGCGCAAGATCGTATAAAAAGGCATAAATACTTGATTTGCACCGACACAATGGACTTTAATAGCGGTTAATCTCTGCTCAATTTTTAGCTAGACTCGGTTGCCATGGACACTGTCCTAATGGATTTTGGCAAACCCATTGACACGGCTTCTGATGAGAAGCGGCCATCAAAGGTGAACAAGAATGAAGATCTTAGTCGTATTTATACTGATTGCTGTCGGGGTGTTTTTATTCCTTCGCGCGCAGCGATTGGCGAAAGAAGAACAAGAGGCGATGAAACCCAAGTCTACCTCGGTAAAACCTGTAGTTCCCACCGAAGAGGCACCTATTTTCTCCGCTGCTGAGCCCGAGCGTGTAGAACCTGAGCCAGTTAAAAGGGTTGAGGATACTGGCGTGGCTGAAGTAGAGCCCGTTATCGAAGTTGAAGCCGAATTAATGCCCCGTGAGACCGAAAGCCCTGCGAGCATTTCGGTGGCGCTAGACACAGATATCATCGAAGTCGATATTCCTGCGGCCCATAATGAAGAGGCGGTGATCATTTTAGGCGCCACGCCTGCAGATGAACAAGATGACGTTAAGACTGAAGCAGAGCCAGCATCGAACACACGTTCTGAGGTCGGTGCGCCAGGGGCTTGGGCGAATGTGACTTTAGTTCGGGCCTTTGAGGAATATCAAGGAGCGACGTCAGCCAGTGCTCGCTATACCGCGCTGCAAAATATGATAGCTGAATGCTACAAACAGCGTAAATCGGCGGATTACCTCAACTATGGTGCTCAATTAGCGGAAGAGTATATTGCACTGTTCCAAGCGGCTAGCGCCGAGCACGGCAAAGATACTGAGCTTAAATCTTCCGGTTTCCTGCATTTAGCCACCTTGCTAAATGATACCCAAGCCTTCGATGCCGCCATTGTCATCTGTCGTAAAGCACTTGAGCTTGGGCTGAGCGATGGCACTGTCACTGGCTTTGAGGGCCGAATCAACCGGATTGAGAAAGCACAGACTAAAGCAACCACGGCTTGATATGTTGTAGGGAGCGCTTAGCGGGTAAACCCTTAGTCGAAAAGCGGTTATTTCCCTCGTCTAAGCAGTGTAGAATCCCTGCTAACTGAATGCGCAAAAGGCGAACTAAGGTTCGCTTTTTTTATGGGCTTAATAGGGGAAAAATGAAACTAAGCTATGCCTTAACGAATGTCTTATTCGGGCTTGGATTATTGCTACTCAGTGGCTGTACTAAAACCCCAGAATGGACCCTATTTTATTATCCCGATGTGAGTGCCATTCCGGTGACACCTTTGCAGGCCGAAGATATTAATGGTTACTACGATACTTTAGAGCAATGCCAGAGCAAGGCTCATGGTATGCAACGTCTAAGTCGTTCTGGCGTGAGTGGTTTTGGCCTTGGATCTTACCAATGTGGGCACCTATGCGAGTTCGACGATAAATCGGTGCTGGTTTGCAAGACCATGAGCCAATAGGTGGACAAGATGAAGTTTAAACAGGATTTTTTTACTCAGCTGCCTGAGTTTTACTCGCAAGTATATCCACAAGGGATAACTAAGCCTGAATGGCTGGCATGGAGTAATGACGCCGCCCAATTGATAGGCTTAAGCCAACCCACCGATGAGCTGTTATTGGGCTTATCTGGCAATGCTGCCGTCGATGGTGCGACCTACTATGCCCAAGTGTATAGCGGCCACCAATTTGGCGGTTACACGCCGCGCTTAGGGGATGGACGTTCGATCATTTTAGGTGAAGCGATTGGTCCAAATGGCGCATGGGATGTCGCCCTTAAAGGCGGTGGTCCGACGCCTTATTCGCGCCGTGGTGATGGCCGTGCTGTGATGCGCTCCGCGGTGCGCGAGTTTTTAGTCTCTGAGGCGCTGCATCATTTGCAGGTGCCGACGACCCGCGCCTTGGCTGTGATTGGCTCTGACTTGCCCGTATGGCGTGAGAGCCAAGAAACTGCAGCCATTACCGTACGTTTAGCCCGTAGCCATATTCGTTTCGGTCATTTCGAGTTTTTCTGCCACAGTGAGCGCGGTCGTGCCGATAAGCTGACTCAATTACTCAACTTCACTATTACTCAGCATTATCCCCATTTGAGTTGTGATGCCGCAGGTTATAAAGCGTGGTTTTTACAGGTAGTGCAAGATACTGCTAAGATGATTGCCCACTGGCAGGCGGTCGGTTTTGCCCATGGCGTGATGAACACAGACAATATGTCGATTCTGGGTGACAGTTTTGACTTCGGTCCCTTTGCGTTCCTCGATACATTCCAAGAAGACTTTATCTGTAATCATTCTGATCCCGAAGGTCGCTATGCCTTTGGTCAGCAGCCGGGAGTCGGTTTGTGGAACTTGCAACGTTTAGCGCAGGCGCTCACACCAGTGATCCCATCCGATGACTTAATTGCCATTCTTAATCAATACCAAGAGGCGCTAGTGCAGCCTTATTTGCGCTTGATGCGGGCAAAACTAGGTCTATCAGCAGTTGATGTTTCGTCGGTGGAGCAGGACAAACAGGATCTTGAACTCATAGGTCGATTTACTGTGCTGATGGAGAAGAATCAACTCGATTACACTCAGACTTGGCGTCAATTAGGCAAGTTAGATCCAACCAGCAAACACAGTGCGCTGCGGGATGACTTTATCGATGTCAGTCAGTTTGATGCTTGGTATCAAGCCTATCAACAGCGATTGGGCGCGGTGGCTGATATCCCTGCGTGGCAAACTGAGCGCAATAGTGTGAATCCCAAATATATTTTGCGTAACTATTTAGCCCAAGAGGCGATAATCGCGGTGGAAGAGGGTAATCTTGCGCCGCTGCATTTGCTGCAAAAAATCTTAACTCAGCCCTTTGCCGAACACGCAGAGCATGAAGACTTGGCCAAGCGTCCGCCGGACTGGGGCCAAGGTTTGATCATGTCATGTAGTAGTTGATGGGATAACAAGCATGAAATTATCAAGTACGCATTTAAAAGCCATGAGCTTAGATACCATTAGCTTAGATAAAAGTGCCTTAAGTTTAGCGGTCAGTGCGGATATCGATTTTGATCGTTTCGCCGACTTTGCCGAACCCTTAGCCGCGGCGCTAGATTGCACTGTGCGCGAGCGTCAGTGGGGTGCCGACAGGCATCAATGGTTATTAGAATTTGAAGGCAGCCAGTTATGGCTCAATTATGAGTTTTACGGCAACATTTGCTGGCTCTCGACCGAACGAGAAGCCGATTTTGAGGTGCTGGAATACTTAGCCACTTTGCTGCAACCTCACCTAAGAGTGAACTGAATATGAGTCAGAATATGACGCCACCAACCACGAGTTCTAGCGGCGCAGAGTTCCATTTTCAAGCCCTAACACCGGATTTGATCTTAGATGCGATCGAAAGTCTGGGCGTGTACCCAGAAACGGGCTTACTCGCGCTGAACAGTTACGAGAACCGCGTTTATCAGTTCCGTAGCGATGAAGGGCTGCGTTATGTGGTGAAGTTCTATCGCCCAGATCGTTGGAGCGATGCGCAGATCCAAGAGGAACATGATTATGCGCTCGCACTCGCGGCAGAAGATATCCCGATTGCCGTACCTGTAATTATCGAAGGCCATACGTTACACAAGTACCAAGGTTATCGATTTACCCTGTTTCCTTCCTTGGGTGGTCGCGCCTTCGAAGTCGATAATTTAGAGCAGCTGGAATTAGTGGGTCGGTTCATCGGTCGGATACATCAGTACGCGGCGCAAACGGTATTTGCTGAACGTGAACCGCTGAATCCGCAGATTTTAGGCGCCGAGCCGCTCGCGTGGTTAAAGCAATCTAATCTGGTGCCTAATAGCCTACGCTTGCCGTTCTTTACCGTCGTAGAGCAGGTGCTGGCTAAGGCGAATGCGATTTGGGATCGCCAAGATTTTGCGGCCATTCGTTTGCACGGCGATTTACACCCAGGCAATATTTTGTGGACGCCAGACGGTCCAGGATTCGTCGATTTAGACGATGCTCGCATGGGACCGGCGATTCAAGATTTATGGATGATGCTAACCGGGGATAGAGCGCAGCAACTGATGCAGCTTGAGATCTTACTCGAAGCCTATGAAGAATTTTGTGAGTTTGATACAAGACAGTTAGCCTTGATTGAACCGCTGCGGGCGCTGCGTATGGTGCATTACAACGCGTGGATTGGCCGTCGCTGGGACGATCCGGCCTTCCCGATGAACTTCCCTTGGTTTGGGGATGAAAAGTATTGGGAACAGCAGATTTTGGCGTTCAAAGAGCAATTATTTGCCCTTAGCGAACCACCACTGAGCCTAGTGCCGTATTAGCATTGAGCAAAATATGATTTCACAGACGTATCTTGTGACATTAGATTGAACTCTTAAGCTTGAGTTACACTCAAAAAATGGAATATGTTAGTCTCCAGCCAATTTATCAAAATGATTTAAGGAATTTTCATGAAAAAAGTATTACTCATGGCCGCGGCTCTGTTACTGGCGCCACTGGCAGTATCGGCTGTGGAATACCAAGAAGGCGTGCATTACACAGTGATTAACGATGGCCCAGCAACAGCGAAGCCTGAGATTACTGAGTTTTTCTCTTTCTATTGTCCGCATTGTTTTACTTTCTCTAAAACCGTAGTGCCAAAAATTCTCACCGATAAGCCAGAAGGCGTTGCGTTTAACCAAGCACACGTTGATTTTATCGGCAAAGAGATGGGGGTTGAAATGTCACGCGCATTTGCAGTCGCACATCAGTTAAACGTCGATGAGAAAATGGATGCGGCGTTATTCTCTGCTATTCATGAGAAGAAACAGCATTTTACTAATCGCGATGATGTTCGTGCTGTGTTTATTGCTAACGGTGTCGATGGTAAAACCTTCGATGCGGCTGCAGAGTCTTTCATGGTAAAGGCGCAAATGGCAAAGATGAAGCGTGATACTGAAAACGCTAAGCTGACGGGTGTACCTGCTCTGGTTGTTAACGGTAAGTACCGTGTTGAAACAGGAGCAATCAAATCCTACGACGAGCTGTTAGAAATTGCTTTCTACCTAGCAAGAAAATAATTCGATAGGCGTTACCCGCACTGCTGTCATATGAGCGGATGATAATGCTGTATCGATTGCATGTTAAAGAGAGCCTAAGGGCTCTTTTTTATTGGGGCGGTTGGCAACAACAAGGCAAATAGCGCTTTGATAGGGAGCTTAACGTACTGAGTTAGGCCTCTGTAGGCTAGTCGTTTGAACTTATGGAATAAAGACGAGGCAAAAAATGGGCAAAAAAAACCGTACTTCTTGTAAAAGAAAGTACGGACTTGAGCCAGAGGACTCATTTTTACCCTGAGTAACGCTAATAATTTAGCAGAGTGTCAAAAAATTGGCAAGTGACATTATTATGGCGTTCTTCTTTTTTGCTCACAGGGTGACATATTCATAGTTTAACTAAATCAAACGATTAAGTATTTTTGGCGATAAAAGATGAAAAATACCACTCTAACGATGAAACTCAAGTGGCAAAGCTTCTGTCAAACAACTGTAATCAATAACAACAAGAATGCTTGTAGGTGGTCATATGAGAGTTTTTCCTGTCTACGCACCTAAGCTTATCGTTAAGCACGCGCGTATTTTTCTCACTGGTGTTATTTGGGTTAAAGATTTAGGACGATTGGAATTTGAGAAGGGACGGTTTTTACTGCCAAGAAAAAGCCTGCCAAAAGTGAAGCAGGCTATTTTAGAATTGAACGAACTGATCGAAGCGCAGCATCATCAAACTAATGCAGTTTAGATTTCGCTGTTTAACAAGCCAACAAGGCCAGTCACTTTTTCGTTCCAAGAAGTGAGTTCTTCTTGTAGTTGCTGGTTTTGCGCATTCAATTGTTGATTGTGCTCACTCAGCGTAGACGCTTTTTGCTTCTCTTCTTCAAGCTCCATTTTTAGAAGCTCGATAGTTTCGAGTGCAGCCTGGATTTTGGTTTCCAGTTTGGACAGTAATTCAAGGCTCATCTGGAGAGTCCTATGGTTTCTGGATGGGACTGTGATTCTAGCAGTGCCTAGAACTTAAGGAATAGCGATTCTTGCCGTTTGGTTAAAAAACACCCTATTACTGGGTTCTAAATTAAGTTTTTTTGCATTTGTTATTAACTCGTTAGTATTCTTGGTTTTATTTTTTATCGGAATGGTCCATGTCGCCTAGTTTGCTCGCCATACTCCCGCTACTGTTGACCTTAACCTTAGCCCTATTTTTACGCCGCACACTGGTGGCGTTAGGCGTAGGTATTGTCTCTGGTGCCCTATTAATCGCCCAATTTGATCCTCTGCAAACTGGGTTGTATTTGCTTGATATCGGTGCAAAACAATTTTATGCCCAAGGCGCGTGGCAAGCGTGGCATCTCAATGTGCTGTTCGCCATGTTACTCCTCGGTAGCATGACGCAATTGTTAGCACGTGGCGGCGCCGTGGGTCAGTTTGGCGATTGGCTGTATAGCCGTATTCGTACTGAGCGTCAGGCGCGTCTTGGGGTCGTATTTCTTGGTTGGTTAGTGTTTATCGATGGGATTTTCAGTTGTCTTGCTGTCGGCCATGTGTGTCAGCCGCTCAGCCAGCGTTATGGTATTCGCCATGAGCAGCTCGCCTATTTGGTTGATTCCAATGCTTCGCCTTTATGCGCGCTATTGCCTTTCTCCAGTTGGGGCCCCTATGTGATGGCGCTTATCGCGGGGATCAGCTTTTTGCCCGTGTCGCCGCTGGAAGCCTTTATTGAGGTGGCCTTATTTAACTTTTACGCCATCGTGACCTTAGGCTTGTCCGTGCTCGTCGCTTGGTATGGTGTAGGTTTTCACTCTTTTGTTGCTGCTACTGCTGTGGAATCTTCCAATACGGTCGAGGTTAAGGGAAATCCTTGGCTGCTCGCAATCCCTATGCTGACTCTGCTGTCTGCTTCAGTGGGATTAACTTTGTGGTCGGGGGCTCAGCAGGTCTCTTCTTGGGATGTGTCACTTTGGCTTGCTAAGGCTGATATTGGTGCTTCTATGCGTGATGCTTGTTTGTTGGCAACCTTAGTCACTCTTGCCATGTTAGGCTTGTCTGGGCGACGTTTAACGGCGTTAGTGGGGGATTTGAGCCACGGAGTTCGCATGATCGCCTTCGCCATTGCGATTTTACTCTGCACTTGGATGATTGGCGCTGTGATCCAAGATCTTGGCGTCGCTAAATTATTGGCTGCTTGGGCTAAGGCTTATCTTGCCCCGCATCTGCTGGTAGCGGGAATGTTTTTACTCTGCGCGATAATGGCTTTTGCGACGGGTTCAAGCTGGGGAACATTTGCAATTATGATCCCTATTGGCGCAGAGATTGCCCATAACTTAGATCCTCATTTGTTGTTACCTGTACTGAGCGCTGTGATGGCGGGGTCGGTATTTGGCGACCACTGCTCGCCCATTTCAGATACCAGCGTGCTCAGTGCGACCAGCTCTGGTTGCGCTCCCCATGACCATGTGGTGACTCAGTTGCCCTTTGCTTTGATCGCGGCATGCGCAGCGTTAGTCGGATTTCAATTAGTCAATTTAGCCGTGGCGACGCCGTTAGTGTGGCTGGCCGTGGTGAGCTGTAGCCTAGGATTATTTGCCTTGATGGCACGTTTTTATTCACCTTTGCCCAGATTCGTAGCGCAGACATAAAGCCAGTTTATCGCTAAAATGGCCGATTCGGTTCTTGCTGAGCCATTTATTTAAGTGCATATGATTTAAGAGATTATCAATATGAGTATTACCCGTTTAGATGTAGGTACCCGCATGAGCAGTATAGTGATCCACCAAGGTACTGTGTATCTGTGTGGTCAAGTGGCGAAGGACAAGTATCAAGGTATCACCGAGCAAACTGTCACTATGCTTGAGGAGGTCGATACCTTGTTAGCGCAGGCGGGAAGTTCGCGTGAGCATTTACTGTCAGCGACTATTTATCTGAAAGATATGGGTGATTATGATGCGATGAATGCGGTATGGGATGCTTGGGTGCCTAAAGGTCATGCGCCAGCCCGTGCTTGTGTGCAAGCCGCTATTGCCGAGCCAGAATATTTGGTTGAAGTCTCAGTGATTGCGGCGGTTGCGGTTTAAGCGCTAAGCTATTTTTCGTCCAGTTAAGAAGCCTGTTTCGATCCCTATTTCGAATCCTGTCACCGAGTGTCATGACTCGGTGAAGCTTTTCCGCAATACACCTCGCTAACTAAACCTGCATGGTTCAGCACGTTCACTCTCTTCTAACAAAACCCTTTTTGCTTTAACCTAATAAGTATTCCATTAAATGTGCAGGGACAAGCGGCGGATGATCCCCATATTGTTCTGAGAGTGCGGTGGCGATAGTCTCAATATCTTGTTGGGCTAAGCCTTGTTCGATAATGGCAAACGCCCAAGGAGCCTCGGTTTTGAGTTTGAGGAAATAAGGCGTTTCGACAAATTGTGCGAGTGAGTAAGCGGAGCCTCCTAAACCATGCCCCCAACCTTCGCTGACCTGAAAGGGTCTATCTAAATGTGCCATATCAAATTCAATGAGATGAGGGTATTGGCCGTTATGCCCACCGATCCAGTGACCGATTTCAACCGATAAAATCATAGTTGCCATGTTATATCCTTTGCTAGGGTTGCTTGGCCGCAATGAGTACTCGGCTAAATTCAGCATTAGGCTCGAGGGGCGTGATGGCGGCGATATGGTCGAGTCTAAGGGATTGTTTAGTTTGTTGCAGTTGGATGATAAGCCACTCAGTTTTGTCGGCTCTTGTCTGCGTGGTGATGGCTTTACCTTGGCACTGGGTGCCATCAATAAGCTCAATTTTGAGTTGATAACCACGCAGACAGGCGAGTTCGAGATAGTCGTAGTGGGCGCAGGGGATCATTTTATAATCTGACATTGGATCATCTCATTGGGAGTTCGACCCTATTGTGGCAAAAATACTTGCCATTGGCATTATGTGTGACCCAATGCGGATTGTTTTATCCTGTCTCTGAGGCTGTATGAAAAGTTGAACCAGGCGTGTTAGCGAGTTTTTTATTTGCTTAGACCTTTAGATATGCGAGCCCCTCTTGACTTTATTCCTGTCGCTCCCTAGTCTGCTTGTTCAGTAATCAAGGTGGTATGCGATGGAAATAACTTACAATTTAAAACCTGCGTCCGAGCGCCGTACTGAGCAATTCAAGCCCGAGGGGAATGTGGGCTTTGGTAGCCTCAGAACCGATCATATGTTTTTGATGGATTATCATGATGGACAATGGTGCGATCCGCGCATCGTTCCTTATGGACCATTTGAAATGGCACCGGGTGCAATGGCGTTGCATTATGGCCAGTCGATCTTCGAAGGCGCGAAAGCCTTTATGCACGAAGATGGCGAGATTTATACTTTCCGCATTAATAAGAATGCTGAGCGGATGAATCGCTCCGCCGATATCGTCTGTATTCCCAATATCGATGAACAAATGCAGATGGATGCGATCAATGCGTTGATCGATGTCGATCGCCTCTGGTTCCCGATGCAAGAAGGCGCGTGTCTGTATATTCGTCCTTTTATTTTTGCGACCGAAGACCGCCTCTCTGTGAGCCCAAGTTCGCGTTATACCTTCTGTGTTGTGTTAAGCCCAAGTGGCGCTTATTACGCGGCTGGCGTGAACAAAGGTATACGCTTACTGATCAGCAAAACTTTCCATCGTGCAGTATCGGGTGGCACTGGCGCCTCAAAAGCCGCGGGTAACTATGCGGCTTCGTTGCGTGCGGGTAAAGCGGCGGCAGCCTTTGGTGCATCGCAAGTGCTATATCTCGATTCAACCAATCAACAGATTGAAGAAGCGGGCGCGATGAACCATTTCCACATTCTGAAAGATGGCACTGTGATTATTCCAACCTTCACAGATACTATTTTGAAGTCGATCACCTCGCAATCCATTATGGAATTGGGTGAGATGCTCGGTTGTGAAGTGCGCCAAGAGACTGTCATGCTTGATAAATTTATCGCTGATATTGAATCTGGTGAAATTATCGAGGCGGGTGGTTTTGGGACGGCGGCCGTGGTTTCTGCTGTGGGCTCCTACATTTTTGAAGATGGCCATGTTGTCACTGTCGGTAATGGTGAAGTGGGTGAGCATGTTCAGCGCATCTATAAACTGTATACCGAAATCCAAAAGGGCCATATTAAAGGTCCTGAAGGCTGGGTTAAGCGTGTTAAACGTTTAGCAAAGTAAGGAATTTGTGGTGATGTTTAAAGGCTCCTAGGAGCCTTTTTTATTGGCTGTTTTTGTCGATAATGCCTTAAATCAAAGTGGCTGTGGCTTAGATTGATTTTTGAGTAAGGTTAAACAATCTTCGGCATTTAAGGGTTTACTGAGTAAGAAACCTTGTACTTGATCGCAACCCTGCATCGCCAAGAAGTTGAGCTGTTCTTGGGTCTCTACGCCTTCGGCGACGACATTCAGTTCTAAGCTGTGAGCGAGGGCAATAATGGCGCTGGTGATGGCGGCATCGTCGGGATCGTTGGTGATGTCTCTGACAAATTCTCGATCGATTTTGAGTGTGTCTATCGGGAAGCGTTTGAGATAGCTTAGGCTCGAATAACCCGTACCAAAATCATCCACGGCTATGGTCAATCCTAGGGCCTTGAGTTTAGATAAGATGCTGACCGATTCCTGCGGATTGCCCATGATCATTGATTCAGTAAGCTCAAGCTCAAGGGATTGAGCCGGGAGACCTGATACGGCTAAAGCAACTTCGATGGTGGAGATAATGTCCGCTTTCAGTTGGCGAGCCGATAGGTTGACGGCAATAGTGATCCCGTTAAATCCTAGGCTATTCCATTCGGCTAATTGCTGGCAGGCGTGGTTGATCACCCAATGGCCAATTTGAGTGATGATACCCGTTTCTTCCGCGAGTGGAATAAATTCCACAGGTGAAATAGGACCAAGTTCAGTGTGATACCAACGTAAAAGTGCTTCCAGTCCTGTGAGTGAACCATCTCGTAAACAGAATTTAGGTTGATAAACCAAGCTTAGTTCTTTGCGTTGGATAGCTTCCTTTAAACCACTTTCGAGTTGTACATGACGGGTGGCGATTTCATTTAACTTAGAGGTATAAAACTGAAAGTTATTTCGACCTGATGATTTTGCGTGGTACATGGCGGTATCTGCAAATTTAATCAGTGAGTCGGCATTGTCCGCATCGTTAGGGTATAAGCTGATACCAATTGAGGTCGAGATGGTCAGCGTTTTATCGTCCAATAGGAAGGGCGTTTGGAATGCTCTGAGCACTTTTTCTGAGATCAGGGTTGCGGCTTTTGTTTTCGCAACACCTTCTAAAATAATAGTAAATTCATCGCCACCTAAGCGTGCGACAGTATCGCCATCACGCACCGCATTTTGCAGTCGTCTTGCCACGGCTTTCAGTAACAAATCCCCGACATGATGACCCATAGAGTCGTTGATATGTTTAAAGCGGTCGAGGTCTAAGAACAGCAAGGCAACGATATTATTCGCTCTGTGCGCTTGAGTAATCGCGTGATTGAGTCTGTCTTGAAATAAGGTTCGGTTCGGTAAGCCAGTTAATGTGTCGAAGCTGGCGAGGAAACGCAGATCTTCTTCGGCTTTTTTTCGCTCTGTGATGTCGGTAAATACTGCAACGAAGTGACTGGTTTCGCCTTTGATATCGATCACTTGGTTGATCTCAAGCCAGACTAAAATGGCCTGACGTTGTTTATTGCGGATCCACAGTTCTCCGACCCAATGTTTGTGACGCAGTAGCTGTTGTTCAATCGTATTGAACAACTCCCGCTGTTGGCGACTAAAGGCTAAGTGAATGAAATGCCTGTCGGTTATTTGGCGTTCTGTGTACCCTGTAATGGCACAAAATGCTGGGTTGACCGAACGAATTCGATAGTTTAATCCTCCCACTACAACGGCTTCGTTCATACTGTTGAGCACTTGTGATGACAGTACCAACTCGTTTTCAATCAGTTTGCGCGAGGTAATGTTACGGTTGGTCCCTGTCATGCGGATCGGATTATCTAGGCTATCTTTTTCCACCACTTTACCGCGGTCTAAAATCCATACCCAATTACCGGGGGAACGTTCGACTCGGTACTCTGCTTCGAAGAAAGGCGAACGACCTTGAAGGTGTTCGTTAAGCTCAAATTTGAATCTTTCTCTATCCTCTGAGTGCATGCTCTCATGGGCTATATTGCTGCTATTCCAATGGGGGACTGAAGAATCCATATTGGTACGATAGACTCGATTTTCTGGTATGTTCCAGTCCCACATGCCATCGCCAGAGGCCCAAAGTGCAAGTTTGAGTCGCTCCTCTGAGGCGCGGATACTGGTTTCAAATTCGCGCTGTTGCTGACGTTTTCTTTTACGCCAGATAATGATCCAAGCCAACAGCCATAGAGAGAGCAAGCTATAGAGGGTGTAGGCGAACTGAGTTCGATAGAAGGGCGCTTGTACATGAAGATCGACAGACAGGGCGTAGTCACCTTGAGTGTTGTATTGCAGCCCATGGCGAACATGCAGTTGGTAGTGACCAGGATTAATATTGGTGAAGGTGATTTCATTACCTGTGGGGAGCTCATGCCACTCGTTATCAAATCCTTCAAGAAAATAGCTGAAGCGGTTTTTACCCGTATAGCTGAAATCCAATGAGGTCACCTCAAAACTGATCAGCTGATCGCTATAGTCCATTACTATGCTAGGTGGATGGCTCAAATCGAGAATAGTGTGCCCTTTACCCGCAATACTATAGCCAGTGAGTGCGACTTTAACATCGGGTCGTTGATCTGGAATTGACTTTGGATTGAAACGATTTATGCCATTAATACCACCAAACCAGAGATCGCCATCGCTGTATTCAAGTTTTACGCCACCGTTAAACTCCAGTGCTTGTAGCCCTTCTTGCTCATTAAATATGATGACACGATTGGTTTTAGGATTGAGCTTTCCAATCCCCGCATTACTACTAAACCAAATGTTGTGTTCTTGATCCTCGAGTAAGGCATAGATGGTATCACTTGGTAATCCCTGATTGCGGGTATAGTGGCTAAAACCAGCATCGGCCACTTGGGACGGTAACTTGCTGATCCCACCATGGGTGGCAAACCATACCTCGCCCGACTTTGTGACTAAAATATCGCGGACACGGTTGTTGATCAGGCTGTTTTTGTCTGAGGATTGATGGAAGTAGGATTTACCTGCGCCTGTTTTCATATCCAGCTTAAGCAGGCCATCGAGTGTACCTATCCATAGCGTATCTTTGTGTGTTCTGAGGATTAAAAACTGGTTTTGTGCCGGATAGAAATTATCAATATGTGCCAATGAGATAAAAGTAAATTCATCGGTATCTATCGCCTTACGGTAGAGAGCATTGGTTGTTGCCACCCAGAGGCGACCTTGCTCATCAATATCTAAACTACGGATATAATTGGTTTCTGAGCCTTGATCAGTACGTTCTGTCACCTTGAGTAACTGGAAGTGGCCATCTAGCGCCAGTCGACCTAGCCCATAGTTAGTGGCAAACCAAAGCACGCCATTTTTGTCTTGGTCGATATCTCGCAGGGTAAGATTCAAGTTGCGTTGATGCATCCCTAAGGCATTAGCAAAGAGTTCCGTGTAGTGTTCATATTTCCCATTGGCCAACATGCGTTTAAGCCCAGCACCTTCGGTGCCTATCCATAGCGCATTATCTTGGCTGCGGAACAAGGTGCGTATGTTGTTACTTTGTTGCGACAGGTTAGGGGTGGATTCGTAAATATGCTGAAAATACTGACGGCGCGTATTTATTTTATCTAGGCCAGAATAACTGGCACCTAACCATAAATTGCCAAAGGGATCTTGCAGTAAGCTCAGTATGTTATTTTCACTGATACTGTTGGTACGCTTAGGATCATACCTGTGGTAGGTCGCAGTAAATGCCTTATCGTTTCTCTCGAGTTGAATGAGACCAGCTTCTGGCCCAACAACCCAAAAGTCACCCTGCTCAGTTTGGATAAAATCTTTAATGTAAGGCACATTATCGTCTGTCTGCCAGAGGATTTCGCCCTGTTGTGACGCCAAGTTGTAATGCCATAATTGCCCACCCAGAGCTAAGGTGATCGCATTAGCGGAATGTGCCCTAATTTGATGTGCAGTGAGATTCTGCGGGACATTTAAGCGAGTGATAGTATTGGCACTGACAGCAAAGGTGCCGCTATCTTGTGTTCCTGCCAGCAGGTAAGTGTCTTCAACATTGGCTAAGCTGGTGATGTGGGGTTGAACACTATTACCTAAGTTCACTTGGGTAATGCGTTTGGTTTTGGTCGATAGGGAAAATAGTCCTGCTTTAGTACCAATCCAGAGTGTATTGCCTACAACGCTGAGTTTGGTTGTGCGCGGATCGGTAAGCCCTTGTTCTTGGCCAAAGTGTTCAAAGGTCCCTGTGCTCAAATCGAGTCGATTTACCCCTTGGCTGAAAGTCGAAACCCAGATATTACCTTCTGAGTCTTGAATAATGTCAGAGACATAGCTCTCAGAAATACTCCTCGGATCATTGGGTGAATGGGGGAAAATATTGAAGCTGTGACCGTTATAAGCATGCAAACCATCTTGAGTGCCAATCCATAACATACCTGCATTGTCCATAAACAGGCTAGTAATCGTATTTTGGGTAAGGCCATCTTCACTGCGAATATGTTCAAATTTGAGCTGTGTAGAAGCCGCGCTCAATGGTTGAGCTAATCCATTGCACGAGATCCCCCACAAACTTAGGATAAAAAGCGTACTTAGCATTAGCTTGTGGATTAGTTGACTCAAATTTTCCCCTACCAAAAACGGACCCATCCTGATTAGGTTTCTATTTAGTTTAGTTCTTAGCCTAGACCTTACATGCCATTTTGCTGTAAAAATGCGACTTAAATTGCTGACTTGGTTTAAAAATAACCAAAATCGATGGGCGCGATTCTGTAATAGATCATGCAATATATTAACTGTACCGTTTCACTGCCAATATTCTTTTTATGACGAGTTTGTATTCTGGCGTTTTTGCTAAAGGATCTTAGCATTGTTTCAGGTATGTCAACATATCATGCTAAGACAAATACGGGCGAAGCAGATTAAAATGATGGGCGAGAATAGAAAAAAGACCTTGCCGGAAGGGGGAGAAGCAAGGTCTTTGGTTGAACAGTTTACTTAGATAAAACTACGCAGCGGGCACCCGCACAAAACCTTCCATCAGTACGCGGGCGCTGCGGCTCATAATGGCTTTGACGACCGTCCATTCTCCATTCACTAAGTTTGCCTCAGCGCCAACGCGCAAGGTGCCTGATGGATGACCGAAACGTACCTTATCTATTTTATCCTTAGTGTCTCCGCCTGCGGCCAAGTTGACTAAAGTGCCGGGAATTGCCGCCGCCGTACCAATCGCAACGGCAGCCGTGCCCATCATTGCGTGGTGCAGTTTGCCCATAGACAAGGCGCGTACCAGTAGGTCAATTTCATCTGCATTGACGGTTTTGCCGCTCGATGAGACATAGGCTTTAGGCTTAGCGACAAAGGCGATCTTAGGCGTATGTTGGCGTGCAACAGCTTCATCAATATGTGAAATCAAGCCCATACGCACGGCGCCATAGGCGCGAATGGTTTCAAATTTAGCCAGGGCGGCATTGTCACTATTAATATCATCTTGTAGCTCAGTGCCAGTGTAGCCTAAGTCTTCTGCGTTGATAAAAATGGTGGGAATGCCCGCGTTGATCATAGTAGCGTTAAAGCTGCCAATGCCCGGCACTTCTAGCACATCGACAACATTACCCGTAGGGAACATGCTGCCACCGCCGCCATCCTCGTCCGCAGCCGGGTTCATAAATTCGATTTGCACTTCGGCGGCAGGAAAGGTCACACCATCGAGCTCAAAATCACCGGTTTCTTGCACTTCACCCTGGGTGATTGGCACATGGGCGATAATCGTTTTGCCTATGTTGGCTTGCCAAATTCGGACTGTGCAGATGCCATTGTGTGGAATGCGGGCCGTATCAATTAGGCCATTACTGATGGCAAAGGCACCGACGGCGGCAGTTAAGTTGCCACAGTTACCGCTCCAATCTACAAAAGGTTTATCGATTGCCACTTGGCCGAAGAGGTAATCGACATCGTGATCGGTTTGGGTGCTAGGGGAGAGGATCACGGTTTTGCTGGTGCTCGAGGTGGCTCCGCCCATGCCATCGATTTGTTTACCGTAAGCGTCTGGGCTGCCTATCACTCGCAGTAACAAGGCATCACGGGCGGCACCTGCAACTTGTGCGGCCTTAGGTAAATCCTGCAGACGGAAAAACACGCCCTTGCTGGTGCCGCCGCGCATATAAGTCGCGGCGACTTTGATTTGTGGCGCGTGGGTTGTTGAAGCATTCATTCATTAACTCCAAAAGAACTCCCAATGGAGTCCAAATGAGCGCCAGTAACTTAATGGTGAAGTCGCTGGCGCTCGGTTTTGTTAGCTGATATTTAAGCGTCGTCTCTAACCAGACACGGGCGTCGATTCAAATCTCGACTCAAGCCTGATTTGATTCGAGATTCGATTTAAGCCTGATTTGATTCAAGAAAGTCCTGCGCGAAGCGTTGCAATACGCCGCCCGCCTCGTAGATAGACACTTCTTCGGCGGTATCGAGGCGACACGTCACCGGCACTTCGATGCGCTCACCGTTTTTACGGGTGATAATGACAGTTAAGTTTGCTCTTGGCGTTGGTGTGCCGAGGACATCGAACACTTCTGTGCCATCTATTCCATAGGCGGCGCGGTTGTCACCGGCTTTAAATTCCAGAGGCAACACGCCCATACCGACTAAGTTAGTGCGATGAATACGCTCGAAACCTTCGGCTACAATGGCCTCAACCCCCGCTAAACGCACGCCTTTGGCAGCCCAGTCGCGGGACGAACCTTGGCCGTAATCTGCGCCCGCTATGATGATTAGCGGCTGCTTACGTTCCATATAGGTTTCAATCGCTTCCCACATACGGGTCACTTGACCTTCTGGCTCGATACGCGTCAGTGAACCTTGTTGCACTTTACCGTCAACGATTGCCATCTCGTTTTTAAGCTTAGGATTAGCAAAGGTTGCGCGTTGGGCGGTTAAGTGATCCCCCCTGTGGGTGGCGTAGGAGTTAAAGTCTTCCTCCGGCAAGCCCATTTTGTGCAGGTATTCGCCCGCGGCGCTGTCCATCATAATGGCGTTAGAGGGCGATAAATGGTCGGTGGTGATGTTGTCACCCAGTACCGCCAGTGGTCGCATGCCCTTTAACGTGCGCTCTCCGGCCAATGCGCCTTCCCAGTAAGGTGGGCGACGAATATAAGTAGATTGCGGACGCCAATCGTACAGCGGGCTGATTTTTTCGCCGTAATCGACGGCTAAATCGAACATGGGCTCGTACACTTTACGGAACTGCTCAGGTTTAACACTGGTCGCAATCACGGCATCGATTTCTTCATCCGATGGCCAAATGTCGATAAGTTTGACGGGGTTGCCGTCTTTATCTAATCCCAACACATCCTTTTCGATATCGAAACGTATGGTGCCGGCAATTGCGTAGGCGACGACCAATGGCGGCGATGCTAAGAAAGCTTGCTTTGCATAGGGATGAATACGGCCATCGAAGTTGCGGTTACCCGATAACACAGCGGTGGCGTACAAGTCGCGGTCGATCACTTCTTTTTGAATCACAGGATCCAGCGCGCCACTCATACCGTTACACGTCGTGCAGGCAAAACCAACAATGCCAAAGCCGAGTTGTTCAAGTTCAGGTAATAGCTTGGCTTCTTCCAAATACAACTGCACCGCTTTTGAGCCGGGGGCGAGTGAGGTTTTGACCCAAGGTTTGCGGCTTAAGCCTTTAGCGTTGGCGTTGCGGGCAATGAGACCTGCAGCAATCACGTTGCGTGGGTTACTAGTATTAGTACAGCTGGTAATCGCCGCGATAATCACAGCGCCATCGGGCATTAAGCCGGGCTCGTTTTCGACTACGCCGCTAATTCCGCGCTCAGCCAATTCTGATGTTGGCACCCGTGCATGTGGGTTTGATGGCCCTGCAATGGTGCGCACCACCGAAGATAAATCAAAATGCAGTACGCGTGGATAGTGCACTTCTGTCAAGCTGTCGGCCCACAAACCTGCGGTTTTGGCATAGGTTTCAACCAGTTTAACTTGCTCGGCTTCGCGGCCCGTTAAGGTCAAATAATCTAAGGTTTGCTGGTCGATGTAGAACATGGCCGCAGTGGCGCCAAATTCAGGTGTCATATTCGAAATCGTGGCGCGATCGCCTAATGTCAGCGCCGCTGCGCCTTCGCCGAAGAACTCTAAGTAAGATGACACGACTTTTTGTGCGCGTAGAAACTCGGTTAAGGCCAATACGATATCGGTAGCCGTAATGCCAGGCTGCGGTCTGCCCGTGAGCTTCACACCGATAATGTCCGGTAGACGCATATAGGATGCGCGGCCTAGCATCACGCTTTCGGCTTCTAAGCCGCCGACACCTATGGCGATAACGCCGAGCGCATCAACGTGCGGCGTGTGGCTATCGGTGCCAACTAAGGTATCAGGGAAGGCCACGCCATTGCGTGAATGCACTACAGGCGACATACGCTCTAAGTTAATTTGGTGCATGATGCCGTTACCCTGAGGGATAACATCAATGTTTTTAAAGGCTTTTTGCGTCCAATCAATAAAGTGGAATCTGTCTTCGTTGCGTCTGTCTTCGATGGCGCGGTTTTTGGCAAAGGCGTCTTTATCAAAACCACCAAATTCGACAGCGAGTGAGTGATCCACAATTAATTGTGTTGGTACAACAGGGTTCACTTTGGCCGGATCGCCACCCTTAGCGGCAATAGCGTCACGCAGACCCGCAAGGTCAACTAAAGCGGTTTGCCCCAAAATGTCGTGGCACACCACGCGGGCAGGAAACCAAGGAAAATCCAGTTCTTGCTTAGATTCGATAATCTGTTTTAGCGAGTCGGTCAAAACGGCCGGATCGCAGCGACGGACTAAGTTTTCAGCTAAAACGCGCGAGGTGTAAGGTAGCTTGGCATACGAGCCAGCTTGAATGGCTTCTACGGCTTCGCGGGTATCGAAGTAATCGAGTTGAGTGCCGGGTAAGGGCTTGCGATATTGGGTATTCATAGCAGTGCTCATAACATCATCCATTTCGGAAAATGAAGTTGGCGCAAGACTTACATTGAGTGAAATCTCGCGCCAAGTGTGGTCAATTTTGCTTAACGGTTGGCAATCGGTACCACTTTGCGCGGCGCAACGCCCACATAATCGGCACTCGGGCGGATGATGCGGTTGTTAGAGCGTTGCTCCATCACGTGCGCCGCCCAGCCTGTGACGCGTGAACACACGAAGATTGGCGTAAACAACTTAGTCGGAATATCCATGTAGTGGTAAGCGCTGGCGTGGAAAAAATCTGCATTACAGAAGAGTTTTTTCTGTTCCCACATCAGGGCTTCACAGGCAACCGATACCCGGTATAGACGGTCGTCACCGTTGGCGGCAGCCAGTTTTTCTGACCATTCTTTGATGATGGCATTACGTGGATCGCTGTCGCGGTAAATTGCGTGGCCGAAGCCCATGATCTTATCTTTACGCTCGAGTTTGCCCATTAAGATGTCGCGCGCATCGGCTTCATCTTTCATATCTTGAATGAGTTCCATCGCCGCTTCGTTCGCGCCGCCATGCAGCGGGCCGCGCAGTGAACCAATCGCCCCAGTGACGCACGAATGCATGTCTGACAGGGTGGAAGCACAGACGCGAGCGGTAAAGGTTGATGCGTTAAATTCATGTTCTGCATAAAGAATTAACGATACGTCCATCACTTTAGCATGCAGTGCCGACGGCGCTTTGCCATGTAATAAGTGGAGGAAGTGTGCGCCAATTTGATCGTCATCGGTTTCAGTATCGATACGCACGCCATCGTGGCTAAAGCGATACCAGTAACAGATGATCGATGGGAATGCGGCGAGTAAACGGTCGGTGATTTCACTCTGTTCGGCAAAGCTGTGCTCGGCTTCTAAGTTACCTAGCATAGAGCAGCCAGTACGCATCACATCCATAGGATGAGTGTCGGCTGGAATGCGCTCCAATACTTCTTTTAATGCTTGCGGCAGACCGCGAAGGCCTTTGAGTTTGGTTTTGTAGGCATCAAGTTGGGCTTGAGTGGGCAGCTCGCCGTAAAGAATAAGGTAGGCGACTTCTTCGAAGGTGGCATTTTCACCGAGATCTTTCACATCATAACCGCGGTACGTTAGGCCCGAGCCTGACACGCCCACTGTGCTCAATGCGGTTTCGCCTGCGCTCTGGCCACGTAATCCTGCACCGCTTAGTTTTTTAGCTTCTGACATAATCCTTCCCTTCCGTTAACTCTATGTGGTTATTGCTGGTGGATGAATGCACTTATTTTTGAGTGTTCATTCGCCGACATTTATTGGTTAAGGCTGCACTTTTTATTTAATTTGTTTAACGCTAAATCTGTTTTAACGTCAAACCCTGTAGGGTTGCAGCTTTTCGGTTATTTATCTTGGCTGAACAGTTGATCTAACTTGTCTTCAAAGGCGTGGTAGCCCAAGTATTTATACAAGTCTTTACGGGTCTGCATAGTGTCTAGCACATTGCGTTGATGACCATCATTCATCAGCGCTTGCATCACGTTCAGTGCCGCTTGGTTGGCTGCGCGGAAAGTACCGAGTGGATAAAGCACCATATCGGCACCCGCCTCGGCGAGTTCTTCTTTATTGAACAATTGGGTTTGACCAAATTCAGTCATGTTCGCCAAAATTGGTGCTTTAACTTGAGCCTTGAAGTGGCGATATTGGTCTAGCTCAGTTAAGGCTTCGGCGAAGATCATGTCGGCGCCGGCGGCAATATACGCTTGCGCACGTTCAATACCCGCTTCTAAACCTTCCACGGCGACCGCATCGGTACGCGCCATGATCACAAAGTTAGGATCGGTACGGGCATCGACGGCCGCTTTAATGCGATCGACCATTTCTTCAATACTCACGACCGCTTTGTTGGGTCTGTGACCGCAACGTTTTTGCGACACTTGGTCTTCCATGTGCACAGCAGCGACGCCGATTTTTTCGAATTCTTTGATGGTACGAGCAATGTTGAATGCGCCGCCCCAGCCAGTATCGATATCGACCAATAAAGGCACCTGCGTGGCAGAGGTGATGCGGCCTGCATCAATCAGCACGTCATTCATTGAGGTCATGCCCAAGTCAGGCAAACCGTAGGAAGCATTGGCAACGCCAGCGCCCGAAAGATACAAGGCTTGGAAGCCTGTTTGTTCTGCCATTAAGGCAAAATAGGCATTGGTGGTGCCAACGATTTGTAACGGTTTGGCCTTAGCAAGAGCTTGGCGAAAACGTAATCCTGCGCTTTGGGTCATGGTTTTATCCTTTTCCATTTTATGGGAAGTGGGCATATTGAGCCGTAAGAACTTAGCTAATGTTGGCTAAGGTTTCTTTTGCGGCTGCATTGGCTTGCAATTCAATTAAGCGTAATTCGGTATTTTTACGCCCCTGTTCGATATGGCGGCGCATCAGCAAACTGGCCAACTCACCATCGCGCTGGGCAATGGCTTCGACTATGCGTCTGTGTTCGGCAATCGCTTTCACGGGACGATTTTTATTAGTGCACTGGTAGCGATACATACGCAGCAAGTGATACAGCCCGCCGACTAAGGTTTCCTGCAGATGCTTGTTACCGCTGGCTTGAATAATTTGGTAGTGGAAGTCGACATCGCCTTCCTCTTGGAAGTAAGTATCGCCCTTGGCGAGCGCCGCTTCTTGTGTTGCGAGCAGATCTTCTAGCTTGGCTAATTGTTCTGGGGTGATACGGCTGGCGGCAAGTTCGCAGGCCATGCCTTCAAGTACGCTACGTAGTTGATATAAATCGTTAAGTTCACTCACCGTCAGCTGGGCGACGCGGGCACCAACATGGGGCGCACGCACCACTAAACGTTGTCTTTCTAAAGTTTGCAGGGCTTCGCGGGTCGGGCCGCGGCTGATGCCGTATTTTTCGGCCAGTGCTTGCTCGTTAATCTTGCTGCCTGCAGGCAGTTCGCCCTTGATGATGCTGGTTTGGATCTGCACCAAAATTTGATCGGCTAATGTGGTCGACGTCTTATCTGCCGAGGTCGATTTGACCTTGTGCAGGTGGGGAACTTGCGTGTCATCAGAAACGAACGTCGTGTCTTGCTTCAACATAGAGCGCATCACTATTAATAGGATTGTCGACAATGGGTAAAAAATAGCCCTCCCTTGGTGGATTGTCAACAATGTGTTTACTTAGACGTAAGTCTATATTTCAATAGCTTTCTGTTTTTGTCATTGATTTTTATCATTTTATTTTTATTATCTCGTTATTAATATTTTATGTTATGAATATTTAAATATTAAATTGTCAACAATGGCGTGGTTTAACCTTCCAACCTCGTTGCGGATGTTGATGGTTTTGGGGGAAATCGTCCAAATGCATTTGGCATGTTTATCCTTCGCGTTATGCTATTGGCGGAATGAGACATTTGGGGATGACAGTGGAAAAAGTGTTAGTGAGCAGTTGTTTACTCGGACAAGCGGTGCGCTACGACGGTGGCCATAACTTGATGGAGAGCGAGCTGGTGCAAACGTGGCTCGAGCAAGGGCGGATTGTGGCGATTTGTCCCGAATGTGCAGGCGGTTTGCCAACACCTAGACCGCCAGCGGAGCGGATTGGACAGCGCATCTTAACTGCCCAAGGTGAGGATGTGACCCACGCTTTTAGTCTGGGAGCCGATCTCGCGCTTAAGCTGGCGCAGCAACACGGGATTAAAGTGGCGATTTTAAAAGCCCGCAGTCCATCCTGTGGTAATAGGCAGATTTACGATGGTCAATTTGTAAAACAGTTAATTGCGGGACAAGGATTAACAGCTGAAAAACTCAGTGCCGCAGGAATAACCGTATTCAATGAATTGGAGTTATCCGCTGCAGCGGAATGCGTTGCTGAACTAGAGCAAAGCTAGAGACGAGCTAGCTTGCTTGAGTGTGATTGGGGCTGGTGGCCTTATTGTTCACACTTTGATGTGTTTGGAGTAAAGCATGAATTTGTTGATCTTTTTCCGCCCACACTTGGTTTAACCAGCGTTGGAATTCGACGCGGTACTCAGACTCAGAGAAATAACGTGCCGCATCGACCTGAGGCACGGGCAGGGCGTTAATTCGCACAATAATCTTACTGACCTTACCATTCATCACCCCAAACAGAATATCTTCAGGCGCATCTGGGTAGACGATTGTCATATCCAGCAGGTTAGTAAATTGTTCGCCCATGGCTGATAAGGTAAAGGCGATACCACCCGCTTTAGGACGTAACAAATGTTGATAAGGCGAGTTTTGGCGCTGATGTTTATCTTGGGTAAAACGGCTGCCTTCAACATAGTTAATGATCGACGTGGGCATATTGCTAAACTTGGCACAGGCGCGGCGTGTGGTCGCTAAATCTTTGCCCTTAAGCTTTGGATTCTTTTTAAGTTTTGCTGGGCTGGTTCTATTCATAAATGGCATATCCAGCGCCCAACATCCTAGGCCCATGATGGGCACATAGATGAGTTCTTTTTTGAGGAAGAACTTCAGCATAGGGATGTGGTTACGTAACACGTAAGTTTGCGCGGCGATATCGAATCCACTGAGGTGGTTACTGATCAGCAAATACCAGCTGTTTTTATCGAGTCCTTCGAGCCCTTTGACATCCCACTCAATTTTAGCGATCAAATACAAGATGCCACCGTTGCAGCAGGCCCAAGCCCACATAAAACGGTTCATGACCGCAGTCACCGCATTGCGCGCATTTTGTGCTGGCATCACAAGTTTCACTAATCCGCCAATGCTGATAAGCGAGCCCCAAACGGCGGTATTAATGATCAGCAAGCTTAAGCTCAGCATAAACAACACTGAACCAGGCAGGAAATTCAACATAGTGGCGTTACCTTTATTCTTTATTCGCTTGGCTAGCGAGTTGGCTTAACACTTGATCCTTAGTGAGCCAGAGTTGATTCAGTTGTTCTTGGAAGCCAATTTTAAAATCGCGGTCATTCATATAATCGCCACGCATCGCAGGATCAATATCGGAGACCTTGATGTGTACTTTAACGCTTGGCAACTTGCCTGTCAGGTAGTCCCAATAGCTCGGTACTGCGTCTGGGTAGTAAATGGAGACATCGACTAGCTTGTGGATCTGTTCACCCATGGCTGATAGCGCGAAGGCCATACCGCCCGCTTTAGGTTTTAGCAAATGTTGGAACTGTGAGTTTTGTTTTTGATGCTTAGCCTTGCTGAAGCGCGTGCCTTCGACAAAGTTCATCACACTCACAGGCTTAGCCTTAAACTTAGCACAGGCTTTACGTGTAATTTCAATGTCTTTGCCCTTTAACTTAGGATTCTTACGCAACTGCGCTGTGCTATAACGACGCATAAAAGGAAAATCGAGTGCCCACCAAGCTAGGCCTAATACAGGCACAAAAATCAGCTCTTGCTTGAGGAAAAACTTTAAGAAAGGGATTTTTCGGTTAAAAATCCGCTGCAGGATCAGGATATCGACCCAAGACTGGTGGTTGGCAATCACCATATACCACTCTTTAGTGGAAAAGTCGGTGTCACCACTCAGTTCTATTTTAACGGGATGTAAGCAACGCTCAATCACGCCATTGACGCTGATCCAAGCGCTGGCACAAAAATCGAGCACATGACTAGTCGCAGTCCTTAATGGACTGATAGGTATCAGTTTTACAAAACTGATTAACACGATTGGGATAGTCCAAAAGATGGTATTTATAACGTAACCTAAAAATGCAATACAGCCTTTTATCTGTGAAAACAGCATTCCCATCCGAGCCCCCTGACAAAAATTGGAGGCCTATGTTACTCGGTGTAGGCGTTTGGCTCAATCTTAGGCACAGCTGGTCGGTGCATTTGTTCATCTTCACTGTAAAGCTGCTGACTCAATATTGCTGGGATAGTCGTGCCAGCAACCTATCCATAGCACGATAACCCAGTGCTTGGGCAAGATGACGGCGTTCGGTATTAGTGGCTTGTTCAAGATCGGCGATAGTGCGGGCGACTCTTTGTATACGATGAAAACTGCGAACAGATAGGCCAAGCTTGACCACGCTTTGCTCCAAAAACACTAAATCAGCATCACTGAGTCCGCTGAAGCGTTTCAATTGTTTCCCTGTAAGTTCGCTATTGAGCACACCAGCACGGGCGAGTTGTAGCTCACGTGCTAGCTTCACTCGTTTGGCTATATCTTGGCTGGTTTCTGTCTGCGGCGCGACTTGAGTCAAAGTGCCCGCGGGAAGTTTGGGCACTTCTATGGTCAAGTCGAAACGATCGAGAAACGGACCTGAAAGCCGCGAAAGGTAACGTTGGATTTGTTCAGGGCTGGATCCATGATGGCTATCCAAGTCGCCACTAGGGCTAGGATTCATCGCTGCGATTAATTGGAATCGACTCAAAAATGTCAGCTTAGCGGCGGCGCGGGAAATCACCACTTCGCCGGTTTCCATCGGTTCGCGCAGGCAATCTAAGACTTTACGCGGAAATTCAGCCACTTCATCCAAGAATAATACACCGCGATGGGCGAGGGAGATCTCACCTGGTTTTGGGATACTGCCACCGCCGACGAGGGAAATCGAAGAACTCGTGTGGTGCGGCGCCCTAAATGGTCGCTGTAAAAAATGCTGCGGTTTAATGTCGAGTCCAGCAACGGAATGAATTGCCGCCACTTCTAACGCTTCCTCATAATTGAGTGCGGGCAATAGCGCCATCATGCGGCTGGCAAGCATGGTCTTGCCAGTCCCCGGCGGGCCTAGCATCAAGAGGTTGTGGTTACCCGCAGCGGCAATTTCGAGTGCTTGCTTGGCCTGATATTGGCCAATCACATCGCTCAGGCAAGTATGGGACTCGGGTGTCTCTTGGCTTACCCATTCTAACTGTGGCGCCAGTGTGGGCAGTTGGTTTTGCCCTTGTAAATACGCGGCTAGACTTTGCAGATGCGAACCAAATAACACATTGGGATAGCCGACTAGCTCGGCATCGTGGCGGTTATCTAGCGGTAAGACCAAGGTATGGTCTTGGCGCTTTGCAGCGATAATCGCGGGCAATAACCCTTGGCAGTAACGTATGTGCCCTGACAGTGCCAGCTCGCCGACAAACTCGATATTTTTTAAACTGTTAATGGGAATCTGTTCCGAAGCAGCCAATATGCCCACGGCGATGGGTAAGTCGTAGCGGCCACCTTGTTTAGGTAAATCAGCTGGCGCGAGATTGACGGTTATCCGCCGCATTGGAAACTCGAATCCCGCATTGATCAAGGCACTGCGTACTCGCTCACGGGCTTCTTTTACCGAAGCTTCGGGTAAGCCTACAAGATTAAATGCTGGTAAGCCGTTGCTGAGATGCACTTCAACTGTGACTTGAGGAGCTTCGACCCCACAACTGGCTCGGGTATTGACGCAGGCAATCGCCATAAACAAATCCTTTTGTTGATCTTTTTCGCTGAATTTGAGTGTAGCAGTAATTAATGGGAGGGGTTTCCTATCGCCTAGGTCGCTGCCCTTCTCATTAGCAAGCCGTTGACTCCGGCTTTGCTAATCGTGTGATAGGCTTGGCAATTTGCCTTATTTGAAGGTGGCAAATAGTTGATAGAAATGATAAAAAAACAAATATTGGAGTCGTGAGGTAAATATGGATATGTTGTTAGCAGAAAATTCCCCCATTCGTCAGCAGCTGCTAGAGCAAAAGTTGGCGCAGTTTAAAGACCCGCATCTTGCCCATACGCTTTCGGCATTTATTCGAAGTAGTGTCGATCTCTATCCCTGTGCAATCGAAGACTATGGCCAGTTAGGTAATAGCCGACTGGGTGGATTGCCGGATTTGCCTGTTGGCATGGATTATCCGGTGACTTTGGTCGGAAGGGAGGAGATGTTGGATGGCTATGTTGAGAGCTTTGGCCATACCCGCGAGTTTATTAATGAGCATTGGCGGGAGGACTGGCAGGACGATTGGGAGACTGATGAGGAGCATAATTGGGATTGGGACGAGGCGGCGCAAGCCTTCCGTGTGCCCATGCAATTTATCGCACAGCTCAACTGCAGCGACCTGAAGGCGTTTCAATCTTATTTGCCTCGAGAAGGGCGATTGTTGTTCTTTTTGGAGCGCTGGCGATTCTCGGAAATGCTTCGCGGCCATGTCTATTATGTCGCTGAGGATCAACAACTGAACTCTGGAAAAGCGATTGCCGAACCTAAGTTCGACGATGCGGTATGTGCAAACTATGAGTATGAGGCGGCTTATCAACTTAAGGGGATTGCCAGCATTAAGATGATAGCCACTGACATGATTAACAGTGACAACCCGCATTTATTGCATTTAGCTAAGGCACGTTTACAAGAGTTACCTGAACCGCAGCAAGCTATGGTGCTACAAGCCCTTGAGGTTGTGGATGATGAATTGGCATCTGAGTGGCAAGATCAGCTCTATTTCTTTGATCTGATGAAAATGAATAAGCATGGGTTAATTCCCGGGCAGATTTTCACTCAAGCGCTGTGGGCGGCACTACCTGAATGGCAGTCATCCAACCTGCAGGAATTGCTCGTTCCCGAGCAGCCGCTGCCCTATTTCGATGGGATAGCCAGCATTAATGGCCATGGTGATAGCCGCTATAAAGCACCCGAACTCCGCGCCGCAGCTGAATTAGGCGGCAATGCCGAAGATTATCTAGTACTGTTCAAAGTCGTCTACAGTGAGCATTCTATGCAATTGAATTTTATTATCCACCGGGACGATTTAGCCTTAGGAAAATTCGATCGCATTTACTGCATATATGATTATTAGTTCATCGAAAGGTTGGCTACAGCCAACCTTTTTGCTGGGCGATACGGGCTACACAGCAATAGGAGTACATCGAGACGATTGAAGGTGTATGTTGCGACCGATTAAAAGAAGAGTCACAAGCACAATTTAGTGCCTTTGAATGAATATGAGTTATAAAGGATTGATTCTGGGAGAAATGATTACCACTGAACAGATTGAGTGCTTGATAGTTATATTTAATTATTTCAATCAGTTAATAGAGATTAGTCAACCTATGCCATTATATGAGGGCATCGATGAGTAGTCTCATTTGGTTTACCCTCCACTGAAAATCATGGTTCCCCTCCCACGACCTTGATTCAATTTGACCGCTAGGCTGCATTAACGTCTGAGTTCTAACTTGTATTCCTTTTAAGTCCCCGTCATTTTCTCCGTGGTTAGGTCGCAAGACTGACCATAAGGCCGCCACTTACATCCCCATAAACATTCTGCTACTGAGCCACTCGACCCCTATATACCGACAGGGTGTCTGAATAAATAGTCAGCATATAAAGTATACTTTGTATCATTTTGTGGTTTAATCGAAACATCTGCTGCCGATTTAAGCAACATTTTGGGCGGCGATGCGGTAACAAGGTTGTGAATCGATAATAATAAAGTTACCTCTTGTGAAGGATGACATTTGAGGGAACATGGTCGAGGAGAACTCGCCTATGCGTTCGTGGATGTTAGCGTGTGTGTTTATCTGTACTGCGGGTTTTGGTGGGGCAGCATGGGCAAAACTCGATGTGGTTTTCTTTAATCCTGGGGCTGTCGATGACAGTTTTTGGGGAGATGTCGACCAATTGATGTTGGCGGCATCGACGACACTCGATATTAAACTCGATATCATTCATTCCGATCGCAATCACTTCAAGATGATCACCCAACTCGATGAGTTGTTAGCTTCTGCAAAAGCGTTACCTAATTACGTTATTCTGGTTAATGAAAAACAATCCGCGATAAAAATGCTGCAGGCGCTTTATCCTCACCCTGTCTATGTGCAATTGATTTTAAATGATATTTCCCCTGGTGAGCGTGATGCCTTGCTGCAAGATCCCCATTGGCAAGAATATCTGTTACCTGCCATTATTCCCGATAATTACGCTATTGGTTCGGCGACCGCTAAGGCCTTAATGGATGATTTAGAAGGAAAGGCGGCTAAAGTTCTGTTGATTTCGGGCGATAAATCGACGCCTGCTTCAGTGCTACGAACCCAAGGCGCCAGTGACTATTTCTTTATGCAGTCCAATGCCACTCTGACTCAAACGGTTTATGGCCAATGGAGTGAGGCTGTGGCTTATGGGCAAGCGTTAACCCTGCTGAATCGTTATCCTGATCTGAATGTGATTTGGACCGCCAGTGATCGTATGGCGATTGGGGTGCTTAAAGCATTGAAGGAAAAAGGCTTAGTCTCAGGTAAGGATGTATTTGTCAGTACGATCAATACGTCACCTGAGATTTTACAGCTTTGTCGCCAGCACTCTGTGAGTGTTATTGGTGGCGGGCATTTTTTGGTTGGCGCTTTAGGTTTGGTCGAATTGCAATATTATCAGCAGCATAAAAAATATCTCCCCTATGACAATGTTGCCTTGTTCGGTATTTTGCAACCAGATTCGGCATTTTATCAAATGTTAGTTGCTCGAGATTGGCCACAGATTTTCCAGTCTCAGATTTTGAATAAGTTGCCCCTCAAGGCGTAATAACAGGTGTACATGAAGCATCGTAATCATTCTATTAGCCACAAGATGACGCTGATTATTATTGGGGTGAGCTCGTTTTTTGCTGTGTTAACTATGCTGGTACAGTTGATTTGGAACTATCAGGATAGTATCGATAATGCGACTTCGGATATCCGCGAGTATTCAGAATCTATTTTGCCAAGCGTGGCTAAGTCACTGTGGGACGTCGACCGTAGCTTGTTATCGGATTTGCTCTCTGGACTGGGGATGATGCCATTAGTGTCGAGTGTACATTTAGACAGTATCGATGGCGTCACTATGCATCTGGGTAAACCTTTGTTAACCGATGATGAGTCGCAAACTCTATTTCACTATCCTGTGACCTATCAAGAGCAGTCGATAGCGACTTTGACCGTAGGGTTAGATACCAATCGGCTTTACTACGAGCTGTGGCGGCAGTTGATTTTTATCGTGCTCGGTAATGGGTTAAAGACCCTATTGATGATTTATTTGATTTTGACCTTAGTGCGACTCATGGTGACAGATAGATTGTCGGCATTGGAAGATTTTACTAATAAAATCAATCTTAACTCGTTAAAAAAGTTATCTGTGCCCGAGACGGTAACCGCAAGACCCGATGAAATAGCCCATGTGGCATTGTCACTTAAGGGTATGTATCAAAGGATACGTAATGATTTAGCCATTAATAAACGTCAGCAACGTGCACTGCAACAACAGCAGCATTTATTGTCTGACTTAGTCAAAGAACGAACTAAAGAATTAGATTGGCAGTCGCAGTCGAATCAATTATTGGCTGAGATTTCGTTTCAATTTTTGAGCATAGATACCTGCAATGTGGATAAAACCTTAACTGAGGTATGCCACAAAATAGGTCAGTTATTTGATGTTGAAAGGGTGAGTCTTCTCGAATTCCATCAGCAGCATGCCTATTACCGCAGCTTTTGGACCAGTGACTTACACGCAAATAAGGTCCAAGTGATTTCGGTGGACAATATTGCTCAATTGGCTAAAAAATTCGAGACGGAATCGACCTTAGTGATTGAGGATCTTGAGGCGTTAAAGGCTTTTTCACCACAGGAATATGAGGTAATGAAATCCGTGGGGATATGTTCGATTGCCGCCTTTGCGATTAAAAATGCTGGGGAGTTATTGGGATTGCTCTCGCTGTCGACTGTGTCGCGGCCATTAAATTGGAACGCCCAGAAAAAGAATATGCTGACCCAATTCGCCTCCGCATTGAACGAGTTACTGCTACGCGAACAGAAAGAGCGTCAGATGATAGTGCTACAACAAGCGCTGGTTGCCGCGAATAGCCAATTAAAGGTGATGGCTGAAACCGATGAGTTAACTGGCTTAGCTAATAGACGACCCTTTACCGAAAGATTAGCTACTGTGCTACAAGCTAACACTCCAGCGGGATTGTTAATGTTGGATATCGATTATTTCAAATCCTACAACGACACTTATGGTCATCTTGAAGGCGATACTGTGCTCAAGCGAGTGGCAGATGCCTTAGCACAGTGCGATATCCTGCCGCATAATGCTCTATTGGCTCGCATTGGTGGTGAAGAGTTTGCTTTGGTCGTCGAGCAGGTCACGCCAGCACAGTTAACGGCTATTGCTACGCAACTGTGTTATCTCGTTGAGCAACTCAATATTCCCCATCAAGTATCTCCCTTGGCTGTGGTGACGATCAGTATTGGCAGCGTGTTTTTGCCATTAGATAAGATCTCGGGGTTTAAGATGGCCGACGTATTACGCCGCGCCGATGTTTGCCTCTATCGCGCTAAGGATAAAGGTCGCAACAGAGTCGAGGTTGAAGTGATTTAATGGGAGCCGGTTGAAGGTGACGTTACTCTTTCGCCAAGATATCCCAACGCGTTGCTGGATTGGCTACTGAGCTTCAAGAGTCTAGGCTCTATGCTGCAAAATTGGAGACATATTCGGTTAGCATCACCACGCCACAGACGCCCTCAATCATGCTAACTAATTGATAACATTTATGTGAAACATAGCGGTAGATAAGTCGCTAAGATAAAAATTACCCAAGGTGAGGTAATATTAGGCGGCAGATGAGATATAATCTGCCGCCTAATGTCGATTTAGCGATGCACTCTGAGTGACATCCATGCTGCCATTCTGGACGTATTTTACGTAACGCAACTAAGCAAAGCCACGACTGCATAGTCAATTCTATTGGTTTAAATGTACGTTCTAGCAGCTCAATATCAAAGCCACCGCGCTCGGATGTCTAATGCCATCGAGTCGAGTAAAATAATTAAATGCTGTATATTCAGTCGCTTCGACATAAAAAATTACTTAAATGATGCAAGTGCATTAGCGCTATGCGTGGGCTGCGAGAGCGGAGTCACGCATAACTCGTGAATTTGCAGATATACTGAGTGCACCCTAAGGATTGTCATCTAAGCGATCATTCATCTTTGGGGTGAAAGTGGTCAATACAATCTTGTTGTGCAGCGACCAGACAAAGCAAACTTTGCTCAAATACAATGAATTCAACTGACTCGCGAGCAATAAAGCGCGGGTTGGTCCTAGTTAGTCCAGTGTTAAATGAAAGGTGTTACATGAGTCTCTTTGATAACGTGATGATTATATTGTGTCTAATCGGCGCGAGTTGTTTTTTCTCTATGTCAGAAATTGCACTTGCCGCTTCACGTAAAATTCGTTTACGTCAGTTAGCCGATGAAGGCGATGCACGAGCAGAAAAAGTGCTGCAGTTACAAGCCGTTCCCGGCAGCTTTTTTACGGTAGTACAAATTGGTCTTAATGCCGTTGCCATCATGGGCGGTATTGTGGGTGAGTCGGCATTTCGGCCTTACTTCTATCAATTGCTTTCCCCTTTAGTCGCCGATCCTTGGTTGAGCCAATTGAGCTTTGTTTTATCCTTCATAGTGGTAACCAGTGCCTTTATTTTAGTCGCCGATTTAATGCCAAAACGCATTGCCATGGCGATGCCTGAGCCTGTCGCTTTAGCCGTTGTCGGGCCTATGTCTTTCTGTATTGTGCTATTACGCCCATTAGTGTGGTTTTTCAACGGCATGGCGAGTGGTATCTTTAAACTGCTACAGATCCCAACGGTGCGTAATGATGCCATCACCTCTGACGATATTTATGCCGTCATGAATGCGGGTGCCGAAGCTGGGGTGCTAGATCGCGGTGAGCAACAGATGATGGAAAATGTGTTTGAAATGCAAACCGTTTCTGTAACTTCGGCCATGACGGCCCGTGAAAGCTTAGTGTACTTTTTACTGCAAGACAGTGAAGAAGATATCAAGCGTAAAATTTCTGAAGATCCCCATACTAAGTTCCTCGTCTGCGATGGTCAGTTGGATATGATCAAAGGCTTCGTGGATGCGAAAGAATTGCTGATCCGTGTGATCAACGGTGAGAATATCATCTTAAAAGGCAGTAACTTAATCCATACTTCGCTGATCATTCCCGATACGCTGAGCCTGTCAGAAGCGATGGAATACTTTAAAAATAGTCGCGCCGATTTTGCCGTGGTAATGAACGAATACGCCTTAGTGGTGGGGATTGTGACTACTAACGATCTACAGCGCGCCGTAATGGGGGCTTGGTCATTGCACGAGAGCGAAGAGCAGATCATCGCCCGTGATAGCAACTCTTGGTTAGTCGATGGAGTGACGCCTATTACCGACGTAATGCGCGCCTTTGGTATTGAGGAGTTTCCGCATAATCAGAACTACGAAACCATTGCTGGTTTTATGATGTATATGCTGCGTAAAATCCCTAAGCGTACGGATTTCGTGAACTATGCGGGCTATAAATTTGAGGTGGTCGATATCGATTCGTACAAGGTCGATCAGCTATTGGTGACTCGTATCGATCCTATTGATAAGCTCAACTCGCCGGATGTGTAATCCTGTCATCTTGTGTTGATTGCCTTGCGATAGAAATCCTGTGGCAATAGTTTGTTAGCACCAATTTGATAGCAACTGTTCGATAGTGAAGCGGTTCTCTTTAGCTAAGTTTTTAGCTTTTTGAGAGCCGTTTCGGTTTTCTATCTCGTTGAAACTCTTCACTCGCACTTTTATTTTGTATTACTTTCCCCGTTTAAATCACATCCAAAAACGCATTAACGATGGGATCATCAAGTCGTTTCACTTTGCAGCAGCAACCTAACTCGAACGGTGGAATAGCAACCGGCGACGAGAGTAGCTGAATGCGATCTCGCACTGGGCTATTATTGATCACCACTTCGGGGCTCATGCTCACGCCGCAACCTAACGCTACCATAGAGGCGATCGCTTCCTGTCCCGAGACTTGGGCGTAAATATTAGGGCTGATGCCCATTTGTTTGAACCAGTTATCGGCGCGGCGCCGTCCTGGGCCGTGATCTGGGATGATAAAGGGTACGCTCGACCAATCGATGGGCGTTTGGCTAACTTGTTGCTGTACTGCACAGCGGATCGTCGGTGCGATAATCGACAGCGGCACATCGTCGATTTTGGCAAAGTGTAAGCTGCTGGGGAAAGGATCGGGCAGGGCAGCGATGGCGATATCGGCGCGATTCTGCTGCACTTCGGCCAGTGCGTTCGCTGCATCTCCCGTGGTTAAGGCGATTTCGACGAAGGGATGCTCTTGGCGGAATAGATCCAATAAACCCGGTAAATGACTGTAGGCGGCAGTGACCGAGCAATACAGATTTAACCGACCGCGCAGCACGTCCTGCTTGAGATCGATACTGTGCTTGAGTGTGCTCCAATGGTTCAAAGTCTGCTCGGCGAATCGCTTAAATTCGTGTCCCGCGTGGGTTAAGGTCACGCTGCGATTATCCCGCTCTAACAGCTTAGCGTTCACTTCTTCTTCTAATCTTTGCAGTGCTCGGCTTAAGGTCGATGGGCTCACATGCATCTGCTCCGCGGTCTTGGCGAAGTGCAAACTGTCACATAAGTGCAGGTACAATTTGAGGGTACGAATATCCATAACTTATCCTGTTTAGCCTGAGCCTGAGCCTGAGTGCTGCATATTGCCGCCGATGTTGCTGCCAGTGTTACTGAGCGTTATTGCGGCTGACGTTGCGTATAATGCAATATGAAGTTTCGAATATATCATTTTAAGCAATGATAAGCATGGGTTATAGTGATTTCAATCACAACCAAGTCGTAACATTATGTTAGTTTGGTTGCGTCCAAAATTTCTGACTTATAGGTGGTATATCAGATGGCTAACTATTTTAACTCTCTGAATTTACGTCAACAATTAGCACAGCTTGGCCAATGTCGTTTCATGGATCGTTCTGAGTTTAGCGACGGCTGTAACTACATCAAAGATTGGAATATTGTTATTTTAGGTTGTGGTGCTCAAGGTCTTAACCAAGGCTTGAACATGCGTGATTCGGGTCTGAATATCTCTTTTGCCCTGCGTCCTGAAGCGATTGAACAGAAACGTGCCTCATGGCAAAAAGCAACTGATAACGGTTTCCGTGTCGGTACCTTTGAAGAATTAATCCCTGCGGCGGATCTGGTCCTTAACCTGACGCCGGACAAACAGCATTCAAACGTGGTTAAAGCGGTTATGCCACTGATGAAGCAAGGCTCTACCTTGTCTTACTCACACGGCTTCAACATAGTTGAAGAGGGTATGCAAGTTCGTTCCGATATCACTGTGGTGATGGTTGCGCCTAAGTGCCCAGGTACTGAAGTGCGTGAAGAATACAAACGTGGTTTTGGTGTGCCTACCCTTATCGCGGTTCACCCAGAAAACGATCCAAACGGTGATGGCTTAGAGATTGCTAAAGCCTACGCTAGCGCAACGGGTGGAGACAGAGCCGGTGTTTTACTGTCGTCTTTCATCGCAGAAGTGAAGTCGGATCTGATGGGCGAGCAGACCATTCTGTGCGGTATGTTGCAGACGGGTGCCATCTTAGGTTACGAGAAAATGATCGCCGATGGCGTTGAGCCAGGCTATGCGGCCAAGCTTATCCAGCAAGGTTGGGAAACGGTCACTGAAGCGCTGAAACACGGCGGCATCACTAACATGATGGACCGTTTGTCTAATCCAGCCAAGATTAAAGCATTTGAAATTGCAGAAGATTTAAAAGAAATTCTGCAACCATTATTTGAAAAGCACATGGATGACATCATCAGCGGCGAATTCTCACGCACTATGATGGAAGACTGGGCAAACGATGATGCGAACTTACTGCGTTGGAGAGCCGAAACTGGCGAAACAGGTTTCGAAAATGCGCCCGTATCGAGCGAGCATATCGACGAACAAACCTATTTCGACAAAGGTATTTTCCTTGTCGCTATGATCAAAGCGGGTGTGGAACTGGCGTTCGATACTATGGTGTCTGCGGGTATCGTGGAAGAGTCGGCCTATTACGAGTCACTGCACGAAACCCCACTGATCGCTAACACGATTGCCCGTGAGCGTTTGTACGAAATGAACGTAGTGATTTCAGACACAGCCGAATACGGTTGCTACCTGTTCAATCACGCTGCCGTACCTATGCTGCGTGACTATGTTAATGCCATGTCATCTGAGTATTTAGGTGCTGGCCTGAAAGACAGCGCAACCGGTGTCGACAACCTAACGCTCATCGCTGTTAACGAAGCGATTCGTGAAACGGCAGTGGAATATGTTGGTGCTGAGCTTCGCGGTTACATGACAGATATGAAGAGCATTGTTGAGGCTTAAGTGATAGTTAGTTAAGCCCAGCATTGGGGGAGAGGGTTGAGACTCAAAGGACTTGGGTCTCAGCTCAGTTCCCAAGCAAGCTCAAGATAGTGAAACGCGCATCTTGAGCTTGCTTAGTGATGAATCAGCTTAGTGATGAATCAGCTTAGTGATAAATCAGTTAGTGAGAAACAAATTTTTTCCTGTTCAGTGGGTTGTCGAGCGGGCAAAAACGACACAGTTAGTGAGTCTATCGTTCAGTAGGCGCATCGCGCCGACTGAGGCTCAACAGTTAACGTTTTACTTTGTTGTTTTGCATTGTCTCGGCAGGGAAGCTGAATTTTTTTTGACAAAAGATATTTTTTATTGTGTTTGGCTGTCGCTTTATGGTAAAGCTAATAGCTCGCGGTAGGGCAAAGTCCAAAGCGAAACTAACTTTCATGCAATACCCCAATTTTAGAAACACCGATTAGGAATCCATATTGATGTTTAACCAAGCTGCCAAGCTCATTCTCGTGATTATTACCGTCGTGATTATTAAATCACAGCGGGGGCGGCGCATGGCAAACTGATAGACCTAAAAGGTTAGAAGTTTCGAAAGAACCCCCCGCTCCGAAAGGACCGGGGGGTTCTTCGTTTCAGGGCCTAGAGCGAGGTCCAAGCTTCGAAAGAGTAAAAAATTAGCGTCGATTTTCGGCAATTCAGGACTAACGTAGCGAGAGAGAATATGGAACCAGGGCAGATGATCAGAGGCGCAGACGCGGTAATCAAAGTGTTAGCAGCACATGGAGTCACCACAGTGTTTGGTTACCCAGGTGGTGCCATTATGCCAATATACGATGCCCTCTATGGCAGCCCTGTCGAACATCTGCTCAGCCGTCACGAACAAGGCGCCGCCTTTGCCGCCGTAGGATACGCCAGAGCCAGCGGTAAAACTGGCGTGTGCTTTGCGACCTCAGGCCCTGGCGCGACTAACCTGATCACTTCCTTAGCCGATGCCCTGTTAGATTCTGTGCCTATGGTGGCCATCACTGGCCAAGTTTCTACCGCCGTTATCGGCACCGACGCCTTTCAAGAAATCGACGTGCTGGGCATGTCACTGAGCTGCACTAAGCACAGTTTTATGGTGACAGACGTCAACGACCTGATCCCAACCTTGTATCAAGCCTTCGAAATCGCCGCATCCGGTCGCCCTGGCCCTGTGCTGGTCGATATCCCGAAGGATATCCAAATCGCCCAATTGGAATATCGCACCCCTTTGCTGGCTGTGATGAATGAACCCCAAGCCGAGATGAGTGATATCGACGCTGCCCGTGCACTGTTGACTGAGGCTAAACAGCCTATGTTGTATGTCGGCGGTGGTGTAGGCATGGCGGGCGCGGTCGATCAACTGCGTGAGTTTATCAAAGTGACGGGCATACCTTCGGTCGCAACCTTGAAAGGGCTGGGCAGTATTGCCCACGGCACACCCGGTTACTTAGGCATGTTAGGCATGCACGGCGGCAAGGCGGCTAACTTAGCGGTACAGGATTGCGATTTGTTGATCGTGGTGGGTGCCCGTTTCGACGACCGAGTTACCGGCCGTTTAGCGAGCTTTGCCGACAAGGCCAAAGTGATCCATTTAGACATCGACGCCGCTGAGCTGGGCAAGTTACGTATGCCAGAGGTGGCGATAGCCGGTGACTTACGCCAAATCTTACCCGCCTTAGCCATGCCGATGAACATCACGCCTTGGCAGACCGAGGTGGAGCATTTATCCCGTAAGCATCAATGGGATTATCAACACCCCGGCAGTTTGATCTACGCCCCCGCACTGCTGCGCCGTTTAGCCAATAAATTACCCGAAGACAGCGTAGTGTGTTGCGATGTGGGCCAGCACCAAATGTGGGTGGCCCAGCATATGTGGTTCCGCCGCCCTGAAGATCATCTGTCCAGCGCGGGCTTAGGCACTATGGGCTTTGGTTTGCCCGCCGCCATTGGTGCGCAAGTGGCCCGTCCCGATGCGACTGTGGTGACTGTGTCTGGCGATGGTTCTTTTATGATGAATGTGCAGGAACTGACCACCATCAAACGCCGCAAGCTGCCAGTGAAGATTGTGCTTATCGACAATCAAAAGCTTGGCATGGTGAAACAGTGGCAACAGCTATTCTTTGAAGAGCGCTACAGCGAAACGGATTTATCCGATAACCCAGATTTTGTTTTATTGGCCTCCGCCTTTGATATCCCCGGCCGCACGATTTTCTCTTCCGACGAAGTGGAAGAAGCCTTAACCGAAATGTTAGCGGCTAAGGGCCCGTATTTATTACACGTTGCAATCGACGATGCTTTTAACGTTTGGCCACTGGTGCCCCCCGGCGCATCAAACAGCGATATGATGGATGAAATGGAGAAACAAACATGATCCACTCTCTGGAATTAACGGTTCAACAACGCCCCGAAGTGCTTGAGCGTGTTTTGCGCGTGACTCGCCATCGTGGCTTTACGATTACCCAAATGCAGATGCGCATGAATGACGATGCGAGCCTGTCGCTGGATATGGAAGTCGATAGCGAACGTGCCATCGAACTGTTAAGTAATCAGCTGAATAAACTGATTGATGTGACTCAATGTAAGGTATTGTTACCGCTGAGCTTGCAACAAACGGCTAATGCTTAAGGCCTTGCTTGGGTTCATTTTTAGTCCCTGATATTGGGGCGACTATTTGTATAGTGCCCGAGAGTAAGAGTGCCAAATAGTATGAGCGCCAAATAGTATGGGTTAGTGCCAGATACTATTTAGCGACAGATCTTGAGGCGAATGCGGCAAGTGCAGCATTCGTCATGTGAATTAAGAATACGATTTTCGATTTGAGATAAAGGATACAGTCAATGCCAAAGTTACGTTCAGCTACCAGTACCGAAGGCCGCAATATGGCGGGTGCCCGTGCGCTATGGCGCGCCACAGGGGTGAAAGACAATGATTTTGGTAAGCCAATTATCGCCATTGCTAACTCCTTTACTCAGTTTGTACCGGGTCACGTGCACTTAAAAGACATGGGCTCACTGGTGGCGAGCGCCATCGAGGAAGCGGGCGGTATCGCAAAAGAATTCAATACCATTGCCGTTGATGACGGTATCGCCATGGGCCACGGCGGCATGCTTTACAGTCTGCCATCGCGCGAGCTTATCGCCGACAGTGTGGAATACATGGTTAATGCCCACTGCGCCGATGCTTTAGTGTGTATCTCCAACTGCGACAAGATCACCCCTGGCATGTTGATGGCGGCGCTGCGCCTCAATATTCCCGTCGTGTTTGTGTCCGGCGGACCGATGGAAGCGGGTAAAACTAAGCTGTCAGATAAGCTCATCAAACTCGACTTAGTCGATGCTATGGTGGCGGGCGCCGACTCGAACGTAAGCGATGAAGACAGTGCCAAAATCGAGCGTAGCGCATGCCCAACCTGTGGCTCTTGCTCTGGCATGTTTACCGCCAACTCAATGAACTGTTTAACCGAAGCACTAGGGTTATCGCTGCCGGGTAACGGTTCTATGCTGGCAACCCACGCGGATCGCCGCGAGCTGTTTTTGGAAGCGGGGCGCCGCGTGATGGCGCTGGCAAAACGTTATTATCATCAAGATGATGAATCGGCATTACCACGCAATATCGCCAACTTTAAAGCCTTCGAAAATGCCATGACCTTAGATATCGCCATGGGCGGTTCATCTAACACTGTATTGCATTTATTGGCCGCCGCGCAGGAAGCCGATGTTGATTTTACCATGGCGGATATTGACCGTATGTCGCGCCTTGTGCCGCACCTTTGTAAGGTTGCGCCATCGACGCCTAAATACCATATGGAAGACGTGCACCGTGCGGGCGGCGTGATGGGGATTTTAGGTGAGCTAGACAGAGCCGGATTACTGCATACCGATGTGTTCCATGTGGCGGCCGATGAAGGTGGCAATTTGAAGTCTGTATTGGCGAAATACGATGTGATGCAGACGGAAGATGAAAAAGTAAAACACTTCTTTATGGCGGGGCCTGCGGGCATTCCGACCACTAAAGCCTTTAGCCAAGATTGTCGCTGGCCGTCACTGGATAATGACAGACAAGAAGGCTGTATCCGTAGCCGCGAGTTTGCCTTCAGCCAAGAGGGCGGGCTTGCCGTATTGTCGGGCAATGTTGCCGAAAACGGCTGTATCGTTAAAACCGCGGGCGTAGATGAATCTAATCTGACCTTCATCGGCTCGGCGCGCGTTTATGAAAGCCAAGATGATGCAGTGGCGGGCATTTTAGGCGGTGAAGTGGTGGCGGGCGACGTGGTTGTTATCCGTTACGAAGGCCCGAAAGGTGGCCCGGGTATGCAAGAAATGTTGTATCCAACCAGTTACTTAAAATCACGCGGGCTAGGTAAGGCCTGCGCGCTGATCACCGACGGTCGTTTCTCTGGTGGTACTTCTGGTTTATCTATCGGCCACGTCTCACCCGAAGCTGCCGCTGGCGGCACTATCGCCTTGATTGAAAATGGCGATCGCATCGAAATTGATATACCAAAACGCAGCATCAAGCTGGCGGTAAGCGATGCTGAACTCAATGCTCGCCGTGAAAAAATGCACAGTCTTGGCCCAATGGCGTGGAAACCAATTGGTCGCCAACGTTATGTGTCACTCGCACTTAAGGCCTACGCCATGCTAGCCACCAGTGCCGACAAGGGCGCGGTGCGCGATCGCAGTAAACTGGAGGACTAATTATGTTTACTGCATCTATGTTGCCACTTGCATCGCAAACTCAGGCGGATTTAACTCATTTTCAGTTGGCACAAAGCTATCTGCAAAAAATCCTGTTGTCATCTGTGTATGACATAGCGAAAGTGACGCCGCTTTCCAGCATGAACAAGTTATCGGCGCGTTTGGGTTGTCAGGTATTTTTGAAGCGCGAAGATATGCAGCCAGTGCATTCCTTCAAGTTACGCGGTGCCTATAACCGTATCGCCCAGCTGACGAAAGAAGAATGCCAGCGCGGCGTGGTGTGCGCTTCGGCAGGCAATCATGCCCAAGGTGTGGCGATGTCGGCGGCGAGTCGCGGTGTGGATGCTGTGATTGTGATGCCCGAGACGACGCCCGATATTAAAGTCGATGCGGTGCGCCGTTTAGGTGGCAACGTGGTATTGCACGGCCAAGCCTTCGATCAAGCCAATGGTTTTGCGATGGCGATGGCTAAAGAAGAGGGCCGAGTTTATATCGCGCCCTTTGATGATGAAGCGGTGATCGCAGGCCAAGGCACTATCGCCCAAGAGATGTTGCAGCAGCAGCGCGATCTTGAAGTGGTATTTGTGCCCGTGGGCGGCGGCGGTTTAATCGCGGGTATCGCGGCCTATTACAAGGCGGTAATGCCGCAGGTGAAAATTGTCGGCGTCGAGCCAGAAGACGCCGCCTGTTTAAAGGCGGCGATGGAAGCGGGCGAACCTGTGACGCTGGCGCAAGTCGGTTTATTTGCCGATGGCGTGGCGGTTAAACGTATCGGCACTGAGCCGTTTCGAGTCGCGAAACTTTATGTCGATGAAGTAGTGACTGTCACTTCGGATGAAATCTGCGCTGCGGTGAAAGATATCTTCGAAGACACCCGTGCGATCGCCGAACCCGCAGGGGCCTTGTCCTTAGCTGGGCTTAAAAAATATGTCAGCGCTAATGCCAATGGTGATTGCGGCAATGGTGAAAAGGTCGCGGCGATTTTAAGTGGCGCGAATGTGAATTTTCACAGTCTGCGTTATGTGTCGGAGCGCTGCGAACTCGGCGAGCAGAAAGAAGCTGTACTGGCGGTGAAAGTCCCTGAGCGTCCGGGAAGTTTCTTAACATTCTGTGAGTTGCTTGATAAGCGGGTGATGACAGAGTTTAACTATCGTTTCAGCAGTCGTGATCTTGCCGTGGTGTTTGCAGGCATTCGCTTAAGCCGAGGCCAAGGTGAGCTAGAACAAATAATTGCCACCTTAGAGGCTAATGGTTTTGAAGTGCAGGATTTATCTGGCGATGAAACTGCGAAATTGCATGTGCGTTATATGGTCGGCGGTCATCCACCAGAGCCCTTAGAGGAGCGTTTATTTAGCTTCGAGTTCCCCGAGCATCCCGGTGCGCTGCTGAAGTTTTTAACGACCTTGCAGAGCAAATGGAATATCAGTTTATTCCATTATCGTAACCACGGAGCGGCCTTTGGCCGAGTGCTGGCGGGATTTGAAGTGCCCGCGGCGGATGCCTTGCCGTTCCAACAGTTTTTAACTGAGTTGGGTTTTGTCTATCAAGAGGAAACCCAAAGCCCTGCCTATCAGCTGTTTTTAAATGCGGGAAACGGCAACAAAGTCTTATAGTGTTAGTGATGAAGAACATCGGCTAGATGGCATTTTAAGCAAAGTTAGGCACTAGTTAAGTCAAAGTTAGGCTAAAGGAGGGGCGCACATGCGCCCTTTTTTGTGGTAGTTTTGTAGACTTAATACTCTAGCCGCCGATTAATACGTCACAGTTAAGTTACTGACTTAACCCGTTATCGATTAACAGGCAGTTTCTGAAAACAGAACGGCTAATGAATAACGAATTAATATCCAGACCTCGACCTGCACCTGCACGCATTAAGGAGACATGATGTTACCAGCACCGCGTTTTACCGCTTTTAATCCTCCTCGCCGTATTTTAATGGGCCCAGGCCCGTCGGATGTCTATCCCGAAGTGCTTGCGGCGCAGTCCAGACCTACGGTTGGCCATTTAGATCCGCTGTTTGTCGGCATGATGGATGAGCTTAAGAGCCTGATCCAATACGCCTTCCAAACTAAAAATGAAATGACCATGGCGGTATCAGCGCCGGGCAGTGCGGGCATGGAAACCTGTTTCGTTAACTTAGTCGAGCCGGGTGAGAAGGTGATTGTCTGTCGTAACGGTGTGTTTGGTGAGCGTATGCGCCAAAACGTCGAGCGTATGGGTGCCATTGCTGTGCTGGTGGACAATGAGTGGGGCACTCCTGTCGATCCAGCCGCAGTAGAAGCGGCACTGAAAGCCAATCCCGATGCCAAATTTTTAGCCTTTGTGCACGCCGAAACTTCTACTGGTGCCTTGTCCGATGCTAAGACCTTGTGCGCATTAGCCAAAACCTATGGTTGCTTGAGCATAGTTGATGCGGTCACTTCCCTTGGCGGTGTCGAGTTAAGGGTCGATGAATGGGGCATAGATGCTATTTATTCCGGCAGTCAAAAGTGCCTTTCCTGTGTACCGGGTTTATCACCTGTGTCTTTCTCACCTGCTGCCGTCGAAAAACTCAAGAATCGCAAGACCCCAGTGCAAAGTTGGTTCCTCGATCAAAGCTTAGTGATGGCCTATTGGACCAGCGCGGGTGGCAAACGTAGTTACCATCACACTGCGCCAGTGAATGCGCTTTATGCACTGCATGAATCCCTGCGTATTTTAGCGGCCGAAGGCTTAGAGAATGCATGGCAACGCCACCACGAAATGCATTTAGTGCTGCGTGCTGGGCTTGAAAAGTTAGGGCTTAACTTTGTGGTGGACGAAGATTCGCGCTTGCCACAACTTAACGCAGTTTACATCCCCGCTGGTGTCGATGATGCTGCGGTGCGGACTCGTTTGCTGAAGGATTACAACCTCGAAATCGGCGCCGGCCTTGGCGCCCTTGCGGGCAAAGCATGGCGCATCGGCCTTATGGGCTTCGGTGCTCGCCGCGAGAATGTCGCCTTATGCCTCAAGGCATTAGAAGAAGTGTTGAACTAATATGCCAAGATTACGCTTTGCCCTTTGCGGCCTAATGATCGCTTTGCTCAGTGCCTGTTCTGTGAACAATACCAGCAATGCGTCCTGCGATTTTGTGCGCGGAACCAACAATAATCAAAGTATGCGTGAGGCGAGCGGCCACGATACTGGCAGCGCCGATGAGCGACAAAAAGATGTCGGTATCGGCTTCTTGAATGTCATCTTCGGCGGCATCAGTCGAGCACTTTCTTCCGATAAGTCATCGGATGGAAAGTGTTTGTAACTTAGTTAGTTTTAGTGGTTTTGATTAAACGAAAATCCCCGAAATGCGGGGATTTTTTAATTTTGTTAATAAAGTCGCTTTTGGCAGCAGGTAATATTGATTTAGCACTGTCATTCCAGTGACTCGCCGACTTTAGTTTAAAAAATAAGTTGACCCTATCGGCCCTACGGCGGTATCTGCTGTATATGGCTAGATTTATAACAAGCATAGAATGTCGCGAACACATGGATGTGAATGAGCGACCATGCCGCCAATGGTCACTTCCACGACAGTGCTTAATCCCGTTAAACCCTTGGTATACCTGATAGTCTGTTATTTATAATTATGCATTCCGAGAATTTAATACCAAGAATTTAATAATGGTGGTTCGTTAAGCTTTTTTGACTTGCGAGGAAATATTATTGCTGGCAACAGAGTAAAACGATGTTTAAAATAAATTCAAGTTTGTGCTAATGCTTTCTTAGGGACATTAAACTTTTAACCTATTACAGGGTAGTTATTATGAGTATAAATCTACAGCCATTTTTTATTGTGCAATCAGATCCTGATGGTAAGGGAATACCGTATTTTATGGATAAACATTGGACTCCTGAGCTACCTGACTATGAGTTTTATGACTCACCACCATGTGAGGGTGATTTTTTAAATGCTTATTCTCTTAAAGCAAAAACATATCAACTGAATGGTGATTATTTGGTTGATGAAAATTTATTTTCTAATGAAATGTTATACTTGTGTTAAAAATTAAATGTTAAGTGTATTCGTATTCCTGTCGATATTAACTTGCATCGAGGATTGCGTCCGCAGAAAAAGTACTTTTTATTTTTTCCACTAAGTTATTTGTCTATCTTAGATAAGGATGAGTCCACTTATACTATCTCGATTGACTTAGATTCTGGAAAATTGAACACGCAAGAGGAACGTGGGTTAAAGAAGACATATTATGAGTCTATAGATAAATTTAAAATAAAGAATAATATTCGTGAACATTTATTCTTTTGTAACGAGATAGCGGCTTCTGTATGTTCTATTCAGTTTAAAAATGAGTACGAAGCTCTTGGTTTAACAGGGGTGAGTTTTAAGGAGATAAATGATAATTATCAGTATTCTGCATGGAGCTGAGTGCATCATAAAATGAAAATATTGAAGCTAAGTACAAGGAGTGAATAATGGACTGGATTGAGTTAGAAGAAAAATGCTTTGAAATTACATACGATACAATCAAGATGTTATTGTTAGAAAATAAAGATGAGGCATTCTATGCGGTATCTCTTTACACTGACAGTAGTGCCATGTCAGCATCATTAAGTGCTAGCTCTGAGGGTAAGCTTAAAAGCATTCTCGCTGCTGAAGAAGATCAAAGCATAGAGTGTGAAAATTACTATAGATGGGCAGTATCTGAGTGGTTTTATGACGGATATAATGCGGGAGCCTTCTCCAAAATAAGTAAGATGCTTCGAGAGGACTCATCTCGAGAAATAAACTTTGCAAAGTTTAAAAATAAACTAATTCAGACATTATCAAACGTACTGGTCAGAATAAAAAGAGAACTGCCTATTGAGCTAAATTCGACAGTGTGTTTTGTTTCAATTACTGACGACGATGAGTCTGAGGAAATAGAAAACTCTTCTGCAAAATTAATAAACGATGCACCACTTTCAATGGCATTTATTTTAAGGTTTGACTAATTAATCGTACAGATTTATCTATAAAAATAGAAACATAATCATCTTTTTTAAAAAGATGAAAAAAATAGGACAAACGCATATTTTCTTCATGGCGATTATTCTAAATCTTGATTCAAAAGATATGACTGCTGAGATGGTCACCTCTGTCTGGACTTCGGTTTGGGTAGTTCAGGCTATCAGAATGTACGGCAGTTTATGGGATTAAGCACTGGCATGTAAGTGACCGTTGGCGGCATGGCCGCTCATTCACATCCATGTGATCGCGACATTCGTATGTCCATATACAGCAGATGCAGCCGTCGAGCCCGCATGGATGACTTATTTTTAAACCAAAGTTGGCGCGTCACTGGAATGACAGTGCTAATCGCAACTCACTAAATATGCACAGGACAATCAGCCTTCGCTTTTTGCTAATTGACATATAATGTCATCCCGCTATTATGGCAGCACCTCAGATTACACGAACAAGATCCTATAAATGAAAAAGTTATTTATTATGCTGGCGATGATTTTTGCGGTTAGCTTAGTTACTAGCCCAGTCGTTGAAGCAAAAAAATTCGGCGGTAGTAAATCTATTGGCAAGAGTCACCAAACGGCTCCGGCTCAACCAGCGGCGACCAACACACCGACTACGGCGCCAGCGGGAGCGCCGGGCAAAAAAGGTATGATGGGCGGCATGTTAGGCGGTTTATTAGCAGGTGGCTTATTGGCTGCGCTGTTTATGGGCGGTGGTTTTGAAAATATTCAAATCATGGATATTTTGATTATCGGTTTGCTGGCATTCGTGCTATTCAAAATCGTCCGTACTGTGATGGCCTCAAAAGCGGGTGCGCAGCCAAGACCAGCCTATGCGGGTGCTGGCCAACCCAATCCAAATATGCAGCGTCAACAGACTGAACAAACAGGTTTTGCCACCAATACAAACAGCGGCAGCAATGGTTTTGGCCAAGCGACAAGCGCAGTTCCCTTCGATTTGCCTGCCGGTTTTGATTTACCAAGCTTTTTGGAAGGCGCTCGTAGTCACTACAAAACCCTGCAATTGGCGTGGAATGAAAACGACTTAAGCAAAATCCAAGAGTATGTTGCTATTGATCTTTACAATGAACTCAGCAACCAACGTCGCGAGTTAGTGGGCGATCAGCACACAGAAGTGATGTTTTTGGATGCAGAACTTGTCCGCGCCACACACAATGCAAATCTTGCGGAAGTGAGTGTTAAATTTAGCGGCCGCTATCGCGATACCGTTGAAGGTGTAGAAGAGGACATTAAGGAAGTATGGCATTTGGAGCGTAACGTAGCGCAAGCCAACTCACCTTGGTTAATCGTGGGTATCGAACAGTAATCAGCTCAGTGTTTAAAGCAGCCTTAATCTCTTAAGGCTGCTGTTTACATCCCCTTTCGTTTCAATCCAGCCTTCCCTAACAGTTCAACGTCATCGATAGATTGAAAAAATCCGGCTGTCATCGCATTCACTATTGGCGGCAGCAAGACTTTGCTGATTATTTTAAAGTAGTTAATTAGTGCATCAATTGCTAAATAAAAAATCCCCGCACTTAGCCTGTCTCTTGATCACATCTTTTGCTCAAGAGACAAGGCTAGCTGGTAACCTTCAAGGATGGTTTGCAGTTTAAACCATCCTTGCCATAACCTTTCCCAGCCTACAATTCCGCTTCGTTTGCTGTCATTCCAGCCCGCGAGTTTTCCTAATCTTAGATAAGCCCAATGCACACTGGGGACTTGTTCGGGCGGTTGGCTTTTTTCCGTCTTTAGCCATAACAACTTCCAGGCCAATGGGCTTAACAGGGTATCGCAAGGCCGTTTTTTCGCTTGTTCAGCTTGGCCTGCGTAACAACGTAGTTGCTGGATACGTGTGGCGATAAATGCCAGAATCACAATCATCCGCTCCAAATTATCTTTGCTTTGCATCCGTAAGTCTTCCACCTGCGTTCCGCCCGTTTTCCAGGATTTATGGAAGTCTTCAATCAGCCAGCGGCGCTCGTAGTAGTCAAGAATTTGCTGCGCCTGCTCTGCTGTTGTGATTACCTCAGTGGTCAGCAGGTGCCAACAGAGGCCATCTGCGCTGTCTTTCTCCTGACAACCCACATAAAACAGCGGCACAGACTGGCCCGTTTTATTCGCCGGAACCTTCACGGTAATGGGCGCAAAGCGGATATCACAGTGCGCAACTCTGGCTTTGCGACCGCCTTTTTGTTGCACCTGTACCATCCGCTCACCGGCACTTTGCAGCGTCTCACTAAACGCATAGAGTTTGTGCTGGTCTTCTTCAATACAGCGGCTTGCGGCTT